>NZ_JBVMAE010000003.1:0-262208 GCF_055597485.1 Crenobacter sp. CS_VA4 | reverse complement strand
CTCGTGAGGCTTGATCCTATCATTTGAGGTACTTTGCGGTGCAAAGTGACCGAGTGAGTGCGACGAGACGCAATCAATTACCAAGTATGCTTGAATTCACTACGGTACTGCCAACGGCGGTACCCGGCTTCGACAGTTTGTACCAGTTTATGTCTGGCGGCCATAGCGAGGTGGCCCCACGCCTTCCCATCCCGAACAGGACCGTGAAACGCCTCTGCGCCGATGATAGTGTGGCATTCGCCATGTGAAAGTAGGTCACCGCCAGACTCCCCATTCGCTTTGCAGCTCGGCTGCGAAGCACCCAAAGCCCCGGCTCTTCGAGCCGGGGCTTTGGGCATTTCAAAGCAGAGCAAACCACCGCCTGGCAAAGCGAAATCTGTTTAAAGCCCCGAGCCCAAGCCCCCGAGCGTTAGCTCGGGGCTTGGGCGTTTATGGCACAGAGATATTCTCGGCTGTGAATGGGCTGAGGGACTGCGACGTCTCCAAAGAAAAAAGGCCGGCATTGCCGGCCTTTTTGTGCAGCGGGGGCGGGTTACTTCCCGGTCTTGAACTCCTGCCACAGGCGGGTGCTCAGGCGCTGGATCTTCGGGTCGAGTGCTTTGACCAGGAAGCCGTTCTTCACGTCTTCGGCCGACGGGAAGATCGAGCGGTCGTGCAGGTATTTCGGATTGACGAACTGGCGGGCCGGCAGACTGCCAGGAGCGTAGGTGACGGTGTTGGAGTTGTTCGCCGCGACCTTCGGGTCGAGGTTGTAGTTGATGTACTTGTAGGCGTTGTCGATGTTCTTCGAGTCTTTCGGGATCACCATGCTGTCGACCCACAGCTCGACGCCTTCCTTCGGTACTAGTACGTCGACCTTCACGCCGTTCTTGGCGTCGGCGGCGCGGCGTTTGGCGATGTTGAGGTCGCCGCCGTAGCCGAGCACCAGACACAGGTCGCCGTTGGCCACTTCGTTGATATAGCCCGACGAGGAGAAGCGGGTGACATACGGCCGGATGCTCTTGAGCAGCTTGGCGGCTTCCTGATAGTCGGCTTCGTTGTGGCTGTTCGGGTCCTTGCCGAGGTATTTGAGGGCGATCGGGAACACCTCGGACGGCGCGTCGAGCATGCTGACACCGCAGGACTTCAGCTTGGAGACGGTCTGCGGGTTGAACAGCAGGTCCCACTGTTTGGCCGGCAGCTTGCCGCCGAGCGCCTTGTTGACCTTGTCGGGGTTGATGCCGATGGTGTTGATGCCCCAGAAATACGGTACCGCGTATTTATTGCCGGGATCGGCCTGCGCGATCATGCTCATGATGGCAGGGTCGAGGTTCTTGTAATTGGCTATCTTGCTCTTGTCGAGCGGTTGGTAGAGCCCGGCCGGGATCTGGCGCGCGAGGAAGGTGTTGGACGGCACCACGATGTCGTAGCCGGTCTTGCCGGTGAGCATCTTGGCCTGCAGGATCTCGTTGCTGTCGTAGACGTCGTAGCGGACCTTGACGCCGGTTTCCTTCTGGAAGTTCGGGACGGTGCTCTCGGCGATATAGTCCGACCAGTTATAGATGTTCAATTCCTTGGTCGGGGCGGCCAGTGTAGTGCCGCTTGCCACGACCAGTGCGCTGCCTGCTGCAGCCAGTGCTACAAAACGCTTCATCTCTCTTTTCCTCCGATTAACCTCTATTCAGCCGGCCTTGCATGCCGCCTGCCATGTGGTGGGGCATCACTCGTCTTGTTGATTCAGACGTTCAAGATGTTGAAATAATTAAACAGAACTTGTTCGTCAGCACAAGCACTTTCTGTCTTGGCCGGCGAAATTTCCCTGGTGCTGTGAGGGGGTTGGCACCGTAGCGACGGTGGTGCCATACAGGATGACTGCCGCTGGCTTTGATGGCATGGCAATCGACTTTAGGGAGGGGAGCTCGGATCGCTGATGAGATGATAGGTGCAGTGAGTTGGGCCGATTCTCGATTGGGCAGCGGCAAGTCCTTGATCCGTGGTGATTTGTAAATTTTCTTGAACGGACGTGGGCGAGGGTGGGCTCGGGGCCGGATGGCACCGCCGGGCGAAATGTGCAAGAATTTCATTAATCAACGAATTTTGCAGGTTTCCTATGCTGGACCGGGACGGCTACCGCCCGAACGTCGGAATCATCCTCACGAATCACCGCAACGAGGTGTTCTGGGGAAAGCGGGTGCGCGAGCACTCGTGGCAGTTTCCGCAGGGCGGCATCAAACCGGGCGAAAGCCCCGAAGCAGCGATGTACCGCGAGCTGCTCGAAGAAGTGGGGCTGTTGCCCCAACACGTGAAAATTCTCGGCCGCACCCGCGACTGGTTGCGCTACGAGGTGCCGACCCACTGGGTGCGGCGCGAGTGGCGCGGCAGCTACAAGGGCCAGAAGCAGATCTGGTTCCTGCTGCGGCTGACCGGGCGCGAGAGCGACGTCTGCCTGCGCGCGACCAGCCACCCGGAGTTCGACGCCTGGCGCTGGCACGACTACTGGGCGCCGGTCGACGAGGTGATCGACTTCAAGCGCAACGTCTACGAGTTGGCGCTGCTGGAGCTGTCGCGCTTCCTCAAGGGGGTGGAGTCGCGTAACGACTTTCTCGAGCGGCAGGTACCGCCGGCTTCCGGTGCGGCGCACGACTGAGCGGCACCGAAGCCGCGATTTTCTTGTTTTTTGACCCGGTTTCGGCCAACCTTGGCTGGCCCGCCGGGCCTGACACGCCCGCCCGCACGGGCGTGTTTTCATTCCGGATCGCCGACACAGCATGACACAACAGTACGACGAATCTTCCGTTCGGGTGCTCAAGGGCCTGGAGCCCGTCAAAGAGCGCCCGGGCATGTATACCCGCACCACCGACCCGACGCATATCTGCCAGGAGGTGATCGACAACGCCGCCGACGAGGCGCTCGGCGGCTACGCCAAAAGAATCGCGGTGACCGTGCACGCCGACGGTTCGCTGTCGATCGAGGACGACGGCCGCGGCATTCCGGTCGGCCTGCACCCGGCCGAGAACGTGCCGGTGGTGGAGCTGGTGTTCACCCGCCTGCACGCCGGCGGCAAGTTCAACAAGAAGGACGGCGGCGCCTATGCCTTCTCCGGCGGCCTGCACGGCGTCGGTGTGTCGGTGACCAATGCGTTGTCGACCCGTCTGGAAGTCGAGGTGAAGCGCGACGGCGGCGTGTTCCGTATCGTATTTGCCGGCGGCGACGTGATCGAGCCGCTCGCCCGCGTCGGCGACTGCGGCCCGCGCACCAGCGGCACCCGGGTGCGGGTCTGGCCGGACGGGCGCTATTTCGAGAGCCCGCGCTACTCGATGCCGGAGCTGGAGCGGCTGCTGCGCGCCAAGGCGGTGCTGCTGCCGGGTGTGGCGGTGTCGCTGACGCTCGAGAAGGCCGGCGGCGACGAGGTCAAGCAGTGGCAGTACCCGAACGGCCTGAAGAGCTACCTGGTCGAGCTGTTCGACGGCGACGAGCCGGTCGCGCCGGTGTTCGCCGGCGAGTCCTACATCGGCCCGGAGCACGACAGCTTCGCGCCGGGCGAGGGCGCCAGCTGGGCGCTGGCCTGGTTCGACGAGACGGCCGGCGGCGAGAGCTATGTCAACCTGATCCCGACCCCGGTTGGCGGCACCCACGAGGCCGGGCTGCGCTCCGGCGTGTTCGACGCGGTGAAGAGCTTCATCGAGCACCACAACCTGCTGCCGCGCGGCGTGAAGGTGCAGGCCGAGGACGTGTGGAGCCGGGTGCGCTTCGTGCTGTCGGCACGGGTGCTCGACCCGCAGTTCCAGGGCCAGACCAAGGACAAGCTGACCAGCCGCGACGCGCTGAAGCTGGTGGCGACGATCAGCCGCGACCCGGTCGAGCTGTGGCTGAACCAGAACGTCGAGGCCGGCAAGAAGATCGCCGAGCTGGCGATCCGCCAGGCGCAGAGCCGGCTGAAGTCGGTGAAGAAGGTCGAGAAGAAGAAGGGCTCGGGCGTGGCGGTGCTGCCGGGCAAGCTAACCGACTGCGAGAGCGAGGACATCGAGCGCAACGAGCTGTTCCTGGTCGAGGGCGACTCGGCCGGCGGTTCGGCCAAGCTGGCACGCGACAAGGAGTACCAGGCGATCCTGCCCTTGCGCGGCAAGGTGCTGAACAGCTGGGAGACGCACAAGGACCAGCTGTTCTCCAACGCCGAGATCCACGACATCGCGGTGGCGATCGGCGTCGACCCACACGGGCCGAAGGATGCGCCGGACCTGTCCGGGCTGCGCTACGGCAAGATCGCGATCCTGTCCGACGCCGACGTCGACGGTTCGCATATCCAGGTGCTGCTGCTGACGCTGTTCTTCAAGCATTTCCCGCGGCTGATCGACGCCGGCCACATCTACGTGGCGCAGCCGCCGCTGTTCCGCGTCGACGTGCCAGGGCAGGGCAAGAACCGCCCGCCGAAGAAGCTGTACGCGCTCGACGAGGGCGAGCTGGAGGCGATGCTCGACCGGCTGCGCAGCGAGAGCGTGCGCGAGGGCGCCTGGAGCATCAGCCGCTTCAAGGGCCTGGGCGAAATGAACCCGGAACAGCTGAAGGACACCACGATGCACCCGGATACCCGCCGGCTGTCGCAGGTGCGGGTGCGTAGCGGCGCGCACGCCGCGACCATCGATACCTTCGTGATGCTGATGGGCAAGGGCGAGGCGGCGAGCCGGCGCAGCTGGATGGAGGCGCGCGGCAACGAGGTCGAGGCCGATATCTGAGCCTGCCCGTCCGCCCCGCATCGGCCGCGCCTGCGGCCGATTTTTTTTTTGTCCGGCGTTCGGCCGGGTGTCGGCGGACACTTGGCGTCCTTGGCTTGCTACAATCTGCTTGTCATCACGAGAGAAACCATCAAGGAGTAAAGCATGTCGGGGATGTCCACCACGCTGCCGGCCCGCGAGGAGCGCACCGCGTTCCGCGTGCTCGGTGCGATCAGCTTTTCGCACCTGCTCAACGACATGATCCAGTCGCTGATCCTGGCGATCTATCCGATGCTGAAGCACGACTTCGCGCTGAGCTTCGCGCAGATCGGCCTGATCACGCTGACCTACCAGCTGACCGCGTCGCTGCTGCAGCCGGTGGTGGGCCTGTATACCGATAAGCGGCCGAAGCCGTTCTCGCTGGTGCTCGGCATGGGGCTGACGCTGTCCGGGCTGTTGCTGCTGTCGCAGGCGGCCAGTTTCGGGCTGATCCTGGTCGCCGCGGCGCTGGTCGGCATGGGCTCGTCGGTGTTCCACCCCGAGTCGTCGCGGGTGGCAAGGCTGGCGTCGGGCGGCCAGCACGGCCTGGCGCAGTCGCTGTTCCAGGTCGGCGGCAACCTCGGCTCTGCGCTCGGGCCCTTGCTCGCCGCGCTGATCATCGTGCCGTTCGGCCAGGGCAGCATCGCCTGGTTCTCGGTCGCCGCGCTGTTGGCGATGACGGTCTTGCTCAAGGTCGGCCACTGGTATCGCGCGCACCTGGCAAGCAAGCAGGGTCGCAAGGCGGTGCGTCCCGATAACGGCCTGCCGCGCAACAAGGTGATGCTGGCGCTGGCGATCCTGATAATCCTGGTGTTCTCCAAGTACTTCTACCTCGCCAGCCTGAACAGCTATTACACCTTCTACCTGATCCATCGTTTCGGCCTGTCGGTGCAGAGCGCGCAGGTCTACCTGTTCGTGTTCCTGTTCGCGGTGGCGGCCGGCACCTTGATCGGCGGCCCGGTCGGCGACCGGATCGGTCGCAAGTACGTGATCTGGGGGTCGATCCTCGGCGTCGCGCCATTCACCTTGCTGTTGCCGTACGCCAACCTGTTCTGGACCGGCGTGCTGAGCGTGATCATCGGCGTGGTGATCGCCTCGGCATTTTCGGCGATCCTGGTGTACGCGCAGGAGCTGATCCCCGGCAAGGTCGGGATGGTCTCCGGGCTGTTCTTCGGCTTCGCATTCGGCATGGGCGGTGTCGGCGCGGCGGCGCTCGGCCAGCTGATCGACCTGAGCAGCGTCGAGTATGTCTACAAGCTGTGCGCGTTCCTGCCGCTGATCGGCGTGCTGACGGTGTTGCTGCCGGACCTGGAAGGCGGGCGCCGGGCGGCGCGGGGCTAGGCGGCTGTTCGGCCAACGTTGGATTGGAAAGCGGCCGCCCGGCCGCTTTTTTGCTGCGCGGTAGCGCCGTGTCGGTGCCGGGTGCAAGGCGCCGCCCCCGGCGGGAAGCCGGCCGCTCGGGTATAATCCCGGCCAAATAGATGAGGAAGACTGCACCGATGACGCCGCTGAAGAACGACACTTTCCTGCGCGCTCTGTTGAAGGAGCCGACCGACTACACCCCGATCTGGATGATGCGCCAGGCCGGCCGCTACCTGCCGGAATACCGCGCCACCCGCGCGAAGGCCGGCAGCTTCATGGGGCTGTGTACCAGCCCGGACTACGCCACCGAGGTGACGCTGCAGCCGCTCGAGCGCTTCCCGCTCGACGCCGCGATCCTGTTCTCGGACATCCTGACCGTGCCGGACGCGATGGGGCTGGGCTTGTATTTCGCCGAGGGCGAGGGGCCGAAGTTCGAACGCCCGCTGCGCGACGAGGCGGCGATCAAATCGCTGGCGGTGCCGCATATCGAGGACAAGCTGCAGTACGTGATCGACGCGGTGGCGAGCATCCGCAAGGCGCTGGACGGCCGGGTGCCGCTGATCGGCTTCTCGGGCAGCCCGTTCACGCTGGCCTGCTACATGATCGAGGGTGGCGGTTCGGCCGACTTCCGTCATCTGAAGGCGATGCTGTACGGCCGCCCGGACCTGCTGCATCACATCCTCGGCGTGACCGCCCGCGCGGTCATCGAGTACCTGAACGCGCAGATCGCCGCCGGCGCGCAGGCGGTGCAGATCTTCGACACCTGGGGCGGCGCGCTGACGCTGCCGGCCTACCGTGAGTTCTCGCTCGCCTATATGCAGCAGATCATCGCCGGGCTGAACCGCGAGGCCGACGGCCGCAAGGTGCCGGTGATCGTGTTCACCAAGGGCGGCGGCCAGTGGCTGGAAGACATCGCCGCGATCGGCGCCGACGCGGTCGGCCTCGACTGGACCACCGACATCGGCCAGGCGCGTGCGCGCGTCGGCGACAAGGTGGCGCTGCAGGGCAACTTCGACCCGAACGCGCTGTTCGGCAGCCCGGCGGCGATCGAGCTGGAAGCCGCGCGCATCCTGGCCGCCTACGGCCACGGCAGCGGCCACGTGTTCAACCTCGGCCACGGCATCTCGCAGTTCGCCGATCCGGCGCACGCCGCCGCGCTGGTTGAGGCGGTGCATCGCTTGTCCCGCCCTTACCACGCCTGAAGTCGCCGCTCGACCGATTGGTTTTTGTCGGGCAGACGGTGGGACCGCGCCGCGTCTAAGTCCCTGATCGGATTGAGACGGTGCGGATGCCCGCCCGGGCGCTGGCGGGTCTTTGTATCCGCTTTGAATGGGGGTTGACAGGATTTTGCCGAGTCGTTCTCACGGTTATGCACAAGCGCTAGCGGCTCGGATTCTCGCTGTCAAGAAGTAGTCACGGTTTTTTTGTGGTAAGCATAGCTAGTTGATTTATAACGATTTATTTCGTTGTTCATTTTTTGTGCAAGCCAATGGCAGGGCCGATCTGCCGGCCCCGGACCGGCAGATTCAGCGTTTGTCCACAAAGTTATCCACAGTATCTGTGTACACCCGCCGCAAAGCCTTGCCGGCCCGGCTTTTCAGGAGAGCATCCGTCCGCATGGCCAATCCGGTTTCGCTGCAGGTGGCGATCAACGTGCCACTTGCCATGACATTTACCTACCTTGCCGAACAGTCGTTGCCGGTGGGATGCCGAGTCCGGGTGCCGTTTCGCGGCGGCGAGCAGACCGGCGTTGTGGTGGAGGACCAACACCCGGTCGCGGTGCCTGCGCACAAGCTCAAGAGCGTCGAATCCTGCCTCGACGAAGTGCCGCCACTGCCCGCCGATTTCCTCGAACTGATCCGCTTCACCTCGCAGTACTACCGTCACCCGATCGGCCAGACGCTGTTCGCTGCCTTGCCAGGCCCATTGCGCCGGCCGCAGCCGGCGCGCTGGCCGGACGAGCGCAGCTGGCAGCTGACGCTGGCGGCACACGATGCGGAAGGGCCGCCGCCACGGCAGAAGGCGCGTCACGCGCTGTGGCACGCGCTCGGTGCACCGCTGTCGCTGACCGAGGCCAAGGCGCTGACGCCGCAGGCGCCGGCGCTGTTGAAGCAGTGGTTGGCCGAAGGGCTGGTCGAGCGGGTCGAGGCGGTGCCTTCGCTGATAGTGGCCGACGGCCCGGAGCTCAACGACGAGCAGGCGGCGGCAGTCGAGGCGGTGGCCGGCTCGTTCGACGGCTTCGCGCCGTGGCTGCTCAACGGCGTCACCGGCAGCGGCAAGACCGAGGTCTACCTGCGGCTGATCGAGCGGGTGCTGGCCGCCGGCCGCCAGGTGCTGGTGCTGGTGCCGGAAATCAACCTGACGCCGCAGCTGGTCGAGCGCTTCGCGCGCCGCTTCCCGGCGACGCCGCTGGCCGCGCTGCACAGCAGTCTCGCCGACGGCGAACGCCTGGCCGGCTGGCTGGCCGCCTGGCGCGGCTGCGCCGGCATCGTGATCGGCACGCGCCTCGCGGTGTTCACGCCGCTGGCGCGGCTGGGGCTGGTCATCGTCGACGAGGAGCACGACGGCTCGTTCAAGCAGCAGGACGAGCTGCGCTACCACGCCCGCGACCTGGCTGTGTGGCGCGCCCGCCAGGCCGGCGTGCCGATCGTGCTCGGCAGCGCCACGCCGAGCCTGGAGAGCGTCGCCAACGTCGACGCCGGCCGCTACCGCGAACTCACCTTGAGCCGGCGCGCGCACGGCGCCGCCGAGCTGCCGGCGGTACGGCTGATCGACATCCGCCGTCAGAAGCTGGTCGAAGGCTTGGCCGAACCGGCGATCGCGGCGCTGCGAGCCCGGGTGGCACGCAAGGAACTGAGCTTGGTGTATGTGAACCGGCGCGGTTACGCGCCGGTGATCGCGTGCACCGAGTGCGGCTGGCTGTCCGGCTGCCCGCACTGTTCGGCACGGCTGGTCTGGCATGTGACCGACCGGCGTCTGCACTGCCACCACTGCGGCTACCACGAGGCGCCGCCGCGCGCCTGCCCAGACTGCGGCAACAGCGATCTGAAGCCGTTGGGGCAGGGCACGCAGCGGGTCGAGGAGGCGCTGACCGGCTTGCTGCCGGGCGCGCGGCTGCTGCGCATCGATCGCGACACGGTCAGCCGCAAGGACGCCTGGGAGGCGATCTACCGCAAGGTGCACGGCGGCGAGGTCGACGTGCTGATCGGCACGCAGATGCTCGCCAAGGGCCACGACTTCCCGGCGCTGTCGCTGGTGCTGGTGCTGAACGCCGACGGCGGGCTGTATTCGGCCGACTTTCGCGCCGGCGAGCGGCTGTTCGCGCAGCTGTCGCAGGTGGCCGGCCGCGCCGGCCGCGCCGACACGCCGGGCGAAGTGCTGGTTCAGACGCAGTGGCCGGAGCACCCGCTCTACCAGGCGCTGCTCGCGCACGACGTCGCCGGTTTCGCCCGCCAGCAGTTGGCCGAACGGCGCGACGCCGGCTTCCCGCCGGCGGCGTTCCAGGTCTCGCTGCGCGCCGATGCCAGGACGCTGGCCGAGGCGAGCGCCTTTCTCGACGCCGCCGCGGCGCTGGCCGAGCCGCCCGACGACGTGACGCTGGCGGGCCCGGCGCCGGCGCTGATGGTGCGGCTCGCCAGCCGCGAGCGCGCCCATCTGCTGGTCGAGGCGCCGCAGCGCGCCCGGCTGCATGCCTTTCTCGACGACTGGCTGCCGCGGCTGGCAGGATTGCAGCAGGCGCACCGCGCGGTGCGCTGGTCGATCGACGTAGACCCGCAGGATTTCTGAGATGACTCGTTTCTTGAACCGGCTCGCGGCCGGAGGCCTTGTTCTTTGTGCCGGCCTGGCGCAGGCGCTCGACCTGCACGGCCTGGCGCCCGGCGAGGTGGCGGTGTGGGCGGCGCCGGTGGAGGGAGGCGCGCCGCTCATCGAACACCGCGCCGACGTGGCGGTGAACCCGGCGTCGACGATGAAGCTGGTGACCTCGTACGCGGCGCTGTCCCGGCTCGGCCCCGGCTACCGCTGGACCACCCGGCTGGTGTCGTCGGCGCCGATCGTCGACGGCGTGCTCAGGGGCGACCTGTACTGGGTCGGCAGCGGCGACCCGCGTTTCGACCAGCGCGATCTGGTCGAGCTCTCCGCTGAGCTGCGCCGCCGCGGCATCCGCGAGATCGCCGGGCGGCTGCTGTTCGACCGCTCGGTGTGGAGCGGCGTGGGCCGCGCCGACGATTTCGACGGCGACGCCGAGCGCGCGTTCATGGTCGCGCCCGATCCGCAGCTGACCAGCCTGAAGGTCGCCTGGCTGGCGTTCTATAACGACGGCCTCGGCCCGCGCGTGGCGCTCGACCCGGCGCTGCCGGGAGTCAATCTTTTGGCCAAGCTGAGCGACGGCGGTGCCGGTGCCTGCGGCGACGTGCGCAACCGGGTGGCGATCCGCGTCGCCGGCGACAGCATCAGCGTGACAGGCAAGCTGCCGCAGGGCTGCGACGGCGCGCGCGCCTTCGTCAATGTGCTGAGCCCGCAGGCGTTCTCGCAGCAGAGCTTCGTCGCCGCGTGGCGCGGCCAGGGCGGCGCCGGGCCGGCCGGCTTCGGCGTCGGCACGGCCCCGGCCGGCGCGGCGCTGCTGGCAAGCCATGACTCGGAGCCGTTGCTCGATGCGCTCTACTACACCAACAAGTACAGCAACAACACCATGGCGCGCACCTTGTACCTGACGCTCGGCAAGGAGGAGGCGCCGGGCAGCGACACCCCGGCCGGCGCCGAGCGCGCGGTGCGCAGGACCTTGGCCGCAGCGCATATCTCCGACGAGCCCTTGGTGCTGGAAAACGGCGCCGGCCTGTCGCGGCGCGAGCGGGTGTCGGCGCGGCTGATGGGGCAGCTGCTGCTCGCCGCGGCGCGCGGCCCGTACGCCGGCGAGTTTCTTGCCAGCCTGCCGATCGCCGGCGAGGACGGCACGCTGAAGAAGCGCTTCGCCGACGTCGGTGCGCGGCTCAGGATGAAGACCGGCACCCTCAGGGACGTGCGTGCGCTGGCCGGCTACTGGCTGGCGCCGGATGGGCGGCGGCTGGCGATCGTGGTGATCGTCAACAGCCCGCGGGCGCCGCAGCTTGCCGCGCCGATCGACGAGATCGTCGCCGACATCATCGGCGGCGCGGGATCGATGCGTTGACGCCTTTTTGCGCGGCGAGAGCGGTGGCGCGCGCCAGCCGGTATAATCGGCCCGAACGTTGAATAGCGAGAGTTGTGATGAAACCGGTCAAGATGTACACCACCGCCGTCTGCCCATACTGCACGATGGCCAAGCGCCTGTTGGCGACCAAGGGCATTACCGAGATCGAGGAGGTCCGCATCGACCTCGACCCGGCCGAGCGCGCCAGCATGATGCAGATCACCGGCCGCCGCACCGTGCCGCAGATCTACGTCGGCGACACCCACGTCGGCGGCTTCGACGACCTGGACGCGCTCAACCGCGCCGGCAAGCTGGACGTGCTGCTGGCCGACTAGCCGCTGTCACACGGCCGTGCGATGATGGCCGTTTTCACCCCTTAACCTGTCCCGTGCCGTCGGCGCGGGTCTTCTTGAGAGTAAACATGAGCGAACAACAAGAGCTGCAACCGGTCTTCTCGATCGAGAAAATCTACGTCAAGGACATGTCGCTGGAAGTGCCGAACGCCCCGGCGGTGTTCCTGGAGCAGGCGCAGCCCGAGATCGACATGCAGATCGCCTCGGAAGGCAAGCCGGTCGAAGAAGGCTTCTACGAGTGCTCGCTGACCGTCACCGTCACCGCCAAGCTGCCGGACAGCAAGACGATGTTCCTGGTCGAAGTGGCGCAGGCCGGCATCTTCCAGATCCGCAACGTGCCGCAGGAAGACCTCGACCCGATCCTCGGCGTGGCCTGCCCGAACATCCTGTTCCCGTACGCGCGCGAAGCCGTGTCGAGCGTGGTGAACCGTGCCGGCTTCCCGCCGGTGCTGCTGACCCCGATCAACTTCGAAGCGCTGTATCTGCAGCAGCGCGGTCAGGTCGCCGAGGCGTAAACCGATGAAGCGCCTCGCTCTCGCCGCGCTCGCGCTGGCGCTGATCGCACCGTTGGCCCACGCGCTGGAGTTTCGCTCGGTGAAGGAGACCGGCGTCGCGCTGTACGAGTCGCCGTCGATCACCGCCAAGAAGCTGTTCGTGGTCAGCCGTTACTACCCGGTCGAGGTGCTGTCGACCCAGAAGGAGTGGGCGCGGGTGCGCGACGCCACCGGCGGGATCGCCTGGATTCCGGCGGCGGCGCTGTCGAACCAGCGCTGGCTGTTGGTGATCGCCGAACGCGCCGCGGTGCACGAGACCGCCGCCGACACCGCGCCGGCCCGCTTCATCGTGCCGAAGGACGGCGTAGTCGAATTGCTCGAACCGCCGCGCGCCGGCTGGGTGAAGGTGCGTCACCGCGACGGCAGCGAGGGCTACGCCAAGATCAACGATCTGTGGGGGCTGTGAGCGGCCCCGCTGCCTCTGCAGCGGATCGGGATTGGGTCAACGGGCCGCGTACCACGCCGGCCCGTTTTTTGTCGCCCTGCCGCCAACCGCGGCGGGGTGCTGCGAACAAGGAGTGTGCGTGAAGCTTGCCGTCTTGGGTGCCGGTGCCTGGGGCACCGCGCTCGCGATCGATTACGCGCGGGACCACCAGGTGACGCTGTGGGCGCGCAACGCCGAGCAGGTGGCCGAGATGGCCGACAACCGGGTCAACAGCCGCTACCTGCCGGACGCCGAGTTCCCGCCGGCGCTGGTGCTCAGCGCCGATCTGGCCGAAGCGGTGGCCGACGCCGAGCTGATCCTGCTAGTGACGCCGATCGCCGGCTTTCGGCCGACCTTGCAGGCGCTGGCCGCGCTCGGCCGACCGGTGCCGGCTATCCTCTGGGCGTGCAAGGGCTTCGAGGCCGGCAGCGGCCTGCTGCCGCACCAGGTGTTGGCCGAAGAGCTGCCGGGCCTTGCCGAATTCGGCGTGCTGTCCGGGCCGAGTTTCGCCCGCGAGGTGGCGCTCGGCCTGCCGGCGGCGGTGACCGTGGCGTCGGACGACTACGGCTTCGCCAAACGCGTCGCCAAACAACTGAACAGCGCGCGGCTGCGCCTATACGCCAACGACGACCTGGTCGGTGTCGAGGTCGGCGCGGCGGTGAAGAACGTGATGGCGATCGCTACCGGCGTCGCCGACGGGCTGGGCTTCGGCCTGAACGCCCGCGCCGCGCTGATCACCCGCGGCCTCGCCGAGGTGACCCGGCTGGTGGTGGCGCTCGGCGGCAAGGTCGAGACGATGATGGGTCTCGCCGGCATGGGCGACCTGATCCTGACCTGCACCGGCGCGCTGTCGCGCAACCGCCAGGTCGGCCTGAAGCTGGCCGAAGCGAAGCCGCTGGAGGTGATCCTGCACGAGCTCGGTCACGTCGCCGAGGGGGTGCCGACCGCGTACGAGGTGCAGCGCTTGGCCCGCGAGCTGAACGTCGCGATGCCGATCACCGACGCGGTCTGCCAGCTGCTCTCCGGCAGCGCCGACCCGCAGCAGGTGGTGGCCGGGTTGATGGGGCGGGAACCGAAGTCGGAGTCCGGCGACGCGTTGGGTTGAGTCCCGGCCGAACCGCCACAAAAAAGCCGGCTCCGCGGAGCCGGCTTTTTTGCGTCCGGGCCTTGTGTCAGCCGGCGCCGGCCGGCATCAGCAGCGGGCTGAACGCCCGGGTCGAGATCGCCAGCCGCGCGCCCGGCTCGAGCGGTGCCGCCTCGTCGTCGGTGGCGATCACCTCGACGATGTCCTGGCCGACCAGTAGCGTCAGGATCCACACCACGTCGCTGCGGCGTTTCGCCAGCAGTTCGCCGGACAGCGACAGCCGGTCGCGGCTCGGCGCCTGGCCGATGAACACATCGCGCGGGTGGCCATGGCGGACGATGCGGCCGTGCTCGCAGACCACCACCCGGTGTGACAGTCGGAACACTTCCGACAGGTCGTGCGAGACCAGCACCGTGGTCAGGCCGAAGCGCTGGTGCAGCGCCAGCAGCTCCTGCTGCAGTTTGAGGCGCAGCGACAGGTCGAGCGCCGACAAGGGCTCGTCGAGCAGCAAGAGCCGCGGCCGCCGCGCCAGCGCGCGCGCCAGCGCGACGCGCTGCTGCTGACCGCCGGACAGCTCGTGCGGGCGCCGGTCGGCGAGGCCCGACAGCCGGGTCAACTCGAGCAGTTCGTCGACCCAGGCCGACTCGCCGCGGCCGACCGCGTAGCCGATGTTGTCGCGCACCGACATCGCCGGGAACAGCGCGTAGTCCTGGAAAACGAAACCCACGGTGCGCTGCTGCGGCGGCTTGTAGACGCCGCGCGCGGTGTCGAACCAGGTCTCGCCGTCGACGACGAGGGTGCCGCTGTCGGGTTTCTCCAGCCCGGCGATGAGGCGCAGCAGCGTGCTCTTGCCTGCGCCGGACGCGCCGAACAGCGTCAGGAATTCGCCGTCGCCAATTTCGCCTGCCATTGCCAGCGTGAACGCGCTGCCAGCGCTGCGACCCGGCCGGGACAGGGTCAGGTCGAAGGCGATCATCGCAGCACCACCTTATGCCGGCGGTTCAGCCAGTTGAGCACGAACACGATGGCGAAGCAGAACGCGAACAGGATTAGTGAGTAGCCATGCGCCGCGCTGTAGTTGTGGACCTCCACCTCGTTGTAGATCGCGATCGAGGCGACGCGGGTCTGGTCGGGGATGTTGCCGCCTATCATCAGCACCACGCCGAATTCGCCGACGGTGTGCGCGAACGCCATCACCGTGCCGACCAACAGCGCCGGGCGCACGCTCGGTAGCTCGACGCGGCAGAAGGTCGCCAGCCGCGACTTGCCGAGCGTGTACGACGCCTCGCGCAGGCTCGGTGGCAGGTTGGATAGTGCCGCCTGCACCGGTTGCACCATGAACGGCAGGCTATACAGCACCGAGCCGACCACCAGACCTTCGAAGGTGAACACCAGGCGCAGGTTGAAGGCGCTGGCGAGCCAGGCGCCGAAGGCGTTGTTCGGGCTCAGCGTCAACAGCAGGTAGAAGCCGAGCACCGACGGCGGCAGCACCAGCGGCATGCTGACCAGGGTCTCGACCAGGGGTTTGGCGCGCGAGCGCGAGTGGGCGATCCAGCCGGCCAGCGGCACGCCGAGCACGAACAGGATGACGGTGGTGAGCGCGGCGAGCTCGGCGGTCAGCCACAGCGGCCCCCAGTCGAGTTCAGCGAACATCGGCGCTCCCATCATCGGCGAGCAGCGTCATCTCGTTGGCCTTGATCAGCGCCTCGACCGCGTCGCCCGGCGCGAGCGCCAGCTGGCGCGCCGAGCGGCTGGTGATCAGCGCCGACAGCGCGTATTGGCCGAAGGCGAGGTCCACACGGGTCAGCAGCTCGCCCTGGTGCAGGGCGGTGACCCGGCATGGCAGCCGGTTGCGCAGGCTGATCTCGCCCGCCAGCCGCTTGGCGAGCGACACCTCCAGCTCCTTGAACGCCAGCGTCACGCGGCTGCCGACAGGGTAGTGGCGCGCCGGCTCCGGCTCGCCGACCAGCATCGCGGTGCAGCCAAGCTCGCCGACGCGCACGTCGACGAGCGCGATGCCGTCGCAGGCGGTCACGCCGCAGACGGTGGCCGGCAGCTGGTTCATGGCAGGGTGTAGCCGTTGCGCTCGAAGATGCTGCGCGCCTTGCCGCTGTAGAGGAAGTCGTAGAATTTCTTCGACGCCTGCGGGGCGCTGTCCTGGCCGTGCTTGAGCACCACCGCGCCTTGCGCGATCGGCTCGTAGGCGGCCTTCGGCACCTCGACCCACTGGCCCTGGCCCTTCATTTCCGGCGCGACCACCACCGACTTGGCGGTGAAGCCGGCGTCGACCACGCCCGACGCGATGTACTGGCTGGCCTGGGCGATGCTCTCGCCGTACACCAGTTTCGGCGTCAGCGTCTCGGTCAGCTTGTAGTAGTTCAGCGCGCGCATCGCCTCGCGGCCGTACGGCGCGGTCTTCGGGTTGGCGACGGCGATCTTGTTGACGCTGGCCGACGCCAGCGTCTTCTGCCAGCTCTTCAGGTCGACGCCGCGGGTAGTCCACAGCACCAGCGTGCCGTAGGCGTACGGCTTCGGCGCGGCGGTGGCCAGGCCCTGTTCGTGCAGCTTCTGCGGGAAGTCCATATCGGCCGACAGGAACACGTCGAACGGCGCGCCGTTGGCGATCTGGGTGGCGAACTTGCCGGACGGGCCGAACGCGCCCTTGGCCTCGATGCCGCTTTCCTTGTGGAATTCGCGCGCCAGGTCGTCGAACACGTATTGCACGTTGGCGGCGACCGCGACGTTGATCGTTTCGGCCAGTGCGCCGAACGGCAGCACGACCAGGCCGAGTGCGATGAGCAGGTGTTGGGGTTTCATGTATAGCGTCTCCTTGTTGTTATGGGTGGGGCAGAAATCAGAACGGCACGCCGAGAATCACGCTCTTGGCGTCGAATACCGCCAGCGCCGGCGCGCCGACGCGCAGCGTGGCCGCTTCGGCCAAGGTGACGATGCCGTACAGCACGTCGCTGCCGGACAGCTGCAGCGCCACCTCGGCGTCGTTGGGGCCGACGATGATCTCGCCGACGGTGCCGGGCAGCCGGTTGGCGGGCGGCGCCGGCAGGTCGCTGTCGGGCGGCACGATCGCCACCCACTGCGCCTTGATCAGCGCGACGATCTCCTGGTCGAGCGCCAGGTTGATCCGCTCGGTGCTGCGGTGGGTGATCAGCACCGACAGTTTCTCGCCGCCGGACAGCGCCAGCTCCACCTCGTCGTTGACGGTACCGCTGCGGATCGCGCGGACCGCGCCGAACAGCTGGTTGCGCGCCGAGGTCTTCAGCGCCAGCTTCTTCAACAGCGGCAGGTCGGCGAGGCTGGCTGCCTCGTCGGACAGCGCACGCACGAAGGCGGCGTGCGCGCGTTCGACCGCCTGGTAGCCGGCGACCAGCTGTTCGCCGCGCTCGGTCAGCCGGGTGCCGCCGCCGTGCTTGCCGCCGGTCTCGCGGATTACCAGCGGCTGGTCGGCGAGACGGTTCATCGCCTCGACCGTGTCCCACGCCCACTTGTAGCTGCGGCCGAGCGCCTTGGCCGCCTGGCTGATCGAGCCGGTGTCGGCAATCGCGCTGAGCAGGCCGACCTCGGCGCGGCCGGCCAGGTTGGCCTCGCCCTGTTCGAACCAGACCTGGGCGTTCAGACGTAAGGCGTCGTGGCGGGAAGCTGGCATGACATTAGCTTTCAAGTGTTATATCGAATCGAGTATAACGCTGAGCTCGGCCGGTCGCTATTATTTGTTTGATATAACGGATGGCAATAAAAAACCCGGCCTAGCCGGGTCTGGGGCACGATCGGTTGTGGCGTCTCAGCCGGCGTTGCCGACGTGGTGGATGTACGAGGCGATGCCGCCCATCAGCATCTCGATCGAGATCGCGGTCAGCACCAGGCCCATCAGCCGCTCGAGCGCCGAGATCACCTGCTCGCCGAGCAGGCGGTTGAGGCGGCCGGCAAACAGGAACACTACGGTGGTCACCGCCATCGTGATCGTCAGTGCGCCGACCCACTCGAACATCCGCGCCGGTTCGCGGGTCGACAGCAGTAGCACCGTCGCCATCGCCGACGGGCCGGCGATCAGCGGGATCGCGATCGGCACGATGAACGGTTCCTGGCCGAGCTTGCCGGAGAACAGGCTGGCGCCCTCGGACGGGAAGATCATCCGGATCGCAATCAGGAACAGGATTACGCCGCCGGCGATGCGCAGGCTCTCGTCGGTGAGGTGCATCACCTCGAGGAAGGACTTGCCGAAGAACAGGAACAGCAGCAGCACTACGAAGGCGATCAGGCATTCGCGCAGCACCACCTTGCGGCGCCGCTCCGGCTTCACCTGCTTCAGCGCCGCGATGAACAGCGGAATATTGCCGAGCGGGTCGGTGATCAGGATCAGCAGGATGGTGGCGGAAAGGAAGGAGGTTTCCATGCGGCCGGCTCGGGTGGTTAGGGGTAAGGGCGCGATGATGCCACGCAGGCCGCCGTGCAGGCGGCCGCGTGGGCATTACTGATCGGCGGTGTCGCTTTTCTCGCGACGGTTGGAGCCGGCGACCAGCGGGATCATGAACAGCCGGCATTCGAGCGCGCCGTTGTAGAGCAGGGTGCGGCGCTTCGGGCTCAGGCGGATCAATTTGGCCAGGCGCAGGTCGCCGGTGAAGAAGAAGGCGGTCCAGCCGGAGAAGAATTTTTTGAGCCAGTGGCCGAGCTCCGGATACAGCGCGGCGAGCGCGTCTTGCTCGTCCAGACGCACCCCGTACGGCGGGTTGGTGACGATCAGGCCCGACTCGGCGTGCGGCTTAGCGTCGAGCACGTCGCCGCAGCCGAGGGTGATCGCGCCGCCGAGGCCGGCGCTTTTGAGGTTGCGGTGCGCGGTCTCGATCATCTGGCGCGAGCGGTCACGGCCGACGATGGGCAGCGGCGCATCGCCGAGCGGCTTCTCGGCCGACCTGGCGGCCTGCTTCACCTCGTCCCACAGCCGGGCGTCGAAGTCGGCGAAGCGCTCGAAGGCGAACTCGCGGCGGCGGCCCGGCGCGCGGTTCAGTGCGATGTCGGCCGCCTCGACTAGGAAGGTGCCGCTGCCGCACATCGGGTCGAGCAGCGGCTGGCTGCCGTCGTAACCGGCGAGCAGCAGGATGCCGGCGGCCAGGTTCTCGCGGATCGGTGCCTCGCCGGTATCGTCGCGCCAGCCGCGCTTGAACAGCGGCTCGCCGCTGGTGTCGAGGTAGATCGTCGCCAGCTCTGGCGACAGGAACACCTGCAGGCGCACGTCCGGGAAGCGGGTGTCGACGCTCGGGCGATCGCCGCAGGCGGCGCGGAACACGTCGCAGACCGCGTCCTTGACGGTCAGCGACACGAAGTCGAGGCTCTTCACCTTGGAGCCGATGCCATCGGTCTTGACCTTGATGGTGTTCGACACGGTGAAGTACTGTGACCAGTCGACGTGCTTGGCCAGCGCGTACACGTCCTTCTCGTAGCGGTAGCGGCCCTCGGTCACTTTGAGCAGCACGCGGCTGGCGGTACGGCATTCCAGGTTGGCGCGCAGCATCAGCCGGGTGTCGCCGGTAAAGCCCACCCCGCCGTCGATCGGCTCGATGCGCTCGGCACCGAGCGCGGCCAGTTCATCGGCGAGCACGGATTCCAGACCGCGTGGGCAGGGGGCGAACAGGGCAAGCTGAGTCAAGGGACACTCCTTATGAACAATCCCGCCATTTTAGCGGATTTCCCCCCTGTCGGCTTTGCGCTACCATGTCCGGTTCGACTGACCCCCGCGATAATAGATTCCGTCATGCCCGAATTACGTTTTGCCGAACGCCTGATCGCCTGGCAGCAGGGCCACGGCCGCCACGACCTGCCGTGGCAGGTCAGCGACCCGTACCGGATCTGGCTGTCGGAAATCATGCTGCAGCAGACCCAGGTGTCGACCGTGCTCGGCTACTACGCGCGCTTCCTCACGCACTTCCCCGACGTGGCGAGCCTCGCCGCCGCGCCGCAGGACGACGTGCTGGCCTTGTGGAGCGGCCTGGGCTACTACACCCGGGCACGCAATCTGCACAAGGCGGCACAGCAGGTGATGAGCGAATTCGGCGGCGTGTTCCCGTCCCGTCGCGAGGACATCGAAACCTTGCCCGGCATCGGCCGCTCGACCGCCGCGGCGATCGCCAGCTTCGCCTTCGGCCAACGCGAGGCCATTCTCGACGGCAACGTCAAACGGGTGCTGACCCGGGTGTACGGCATAGCCGGTTTCCCCGGCGAGAAGAAGGTGGAAAACCGCTTGTGGGACCTGGCCGAAAGCCTGCTGCCGGCCGATGCGGCCGCGATGCCGGTGTACACCCAGGGCTTGATGGACCTCGGCGCCACGCTCTGCACCCGCTCGAAGCCCGCCTGTACCGTCTGCCCGATGGTCGACAGCTGCGTCGCCGCCCGCGACGGCCTAACCAGTGAGCTGCCGACCAAGAAGCCGAAGAAGGCCACGCCGACCCGCGACACGCTGATGCTGATCGCGCTCCACGACGACAAGGTCTGGCTGGAGCGCCGCCCGCCGACCGGCATCTGGGGCGGGCTGCTGTCGCTGCCGGAGTTCGCCGACAGCGCCGCCGCCGAGGCGTGGTTGGCCGAACAGGGCGACGGCGAATTGCTGCCGACCTGGCCGGAGCTGGAGCACGTGTTCAGCCATTACCGGCTGATCATCACCCCGCAGCCGGCGCGGCTGAGTGGTCTGCGTGGCACGGTCGCCCGCGAGGGCGGTGGGCAGTGGTGGGCGCTCGACGCCGCGCTCGACGCCGGCCTGCCGGCGCCGGTGAAACGGCTGCTGCAGCGGCTGGCCTAGATGACTTGTCTGGCCGGTGATCGCCCCCATTGATAGCGCAGACTCCACGCAAAAACGCGGGCACGCCCGCCTGAAATAGAGCATAACGCCGTATGGTCTCCGTAGTCAGAACCGTCGCCGATACCCTCGCCGACGCCGCCGAGCCGCAACGCTGGCTCGCCAAACTGTCCGCCACGCTGCCCGACAGCGACCGGGCGCTGTTGGCGCGCGCGTTCAGCGTCGCGCAGGACCTGTACGGCGACGACACGCTGCCGGTTACCGGCGAGAACCTGTTCGCGCACTCGGTGTCGGCCGCGGCGATCGTCGCCGACCTGAATCTGCTGCCCGACGCGATCGCCGCGACGCTGCTGTTCGGCGTGCCCGACTACCGCGACGACTGGCAAGACTGGCTGAGTCAGAACTTCAACAAGACCGTCGCGATGCTGGTCGACGGCGTCGGTCGGGTGAAGCGGCTGACCGAGTTCGCCCGGATCGACAAGCTCGACACCCCGGAAGAGCGTGCCCGCCAGGCCGAGACGATGCGCAAGATGCTGCTGGCGATGGTCGCCGACATCCGCGTGGTGCTGATCAAGCTCGCCTGGCGCACCCAGACCATGCACTACCTGACCGAGTGCGACGAGCCGGTGCGGCGCCGCATCGCGCAGGAGACGATGGACATCTTCGCTCCGCTCGCCAACCGCCTCGGCGTCTGGCAGATCAAGTGGGAGCTCGAGGATCTGTCGTTCCGCCACCTCGATCCGGACAACTACAAGAAGATCGCCAAGCTCTTGGACGAGCGGCGGTTGGAGCGGATCGGCTACATCGCTCGGGTGCTCGAGACGCTGCGTGGCGAGCTGGCGCGCGCCGGCGTCAAGGGCGAGGTCGCCGGTCGGCCGAAGCACATCTTCAGCATCTGGAAGAAGATGCGGAAGAAGAAGCTCGATTTCTCCGAACTTTACGACATCCGCGCGGTGCGCATCCTGGTCGAGAAGCTGCCAGACTGCTACACCGTGCTCGGCCTGATCCACAGTATCTGGCAGCCGATCCCGGGCGAGTTCGACGACTATATCTCGCACCCTAAGGCCAACGACTACCGTTCTCTGCACACCGCCGTGGTCGGCCCGGAAGAGCGGGTGATCGAGGTGCAGATCCGCACCTTCGAGATGCACGAGCACGCCGAATTCGGCGTCGCCGCGCACTGGCGCTACAAGGAAGGCGGCAAGGGCGACGCCGCCTACGAGGAGAAGATCTCCTGGCTGCGCCAATTGCTCGATTGGCGCGAGGAGCTATCCGACGCCAACCGCGAGGGCCTGGCCGACGCGTTCAAGACCGAACTGTTCTCCGACACCATCTACGTGCTGACCCCGCAGGGCCGGGTGATGGCGCTGCCGGTCGGCGCCACCGCGATCGACTTCGCCTATGCGATCCACACCGATCTGGGCCACCGCTGCCGCGGCGCCAAGGTCAACGGTCAGATCGTGCCGCTGTCCACGCCACTGGAGAACGGCCAGCGGGTCGAGATCCTGGCGGCCAAGGAGGGCGGGCCGTCGGTCAACTGGCTGCACGACGGCTGGGTGAAGAGTCCCCGCGCGATCTCCAAGGTGCGCCAGTACATCCGGCTGCAGAACGCCGACGTGGTGCGCGAGACCGGCCGCCAGCTGTTCGAGCGCGAGCTGGCACGTCACCCCAGCGTCCAGCCCAATCTGCAAGCGTTGGCCGAATCGCTCGGCTTCGCCAAGCCGGACGAGCTCTATAGCGCGCTCGGCCACGGCGAGCTGTCGCTGCGCGCGGTCGCCAAGGCAATCGTCAGCCTGGCGCCGCCGCCGCCGGCCGACGTCGCGCCGGAAGACCTGGTCAAGCGCAGCAAGGGCGGCCACGACGCCGGCGGTATCCTGATCGAGGGCGTCGACAACCTGATGACGGTGCTCGCCAAGTGCTGCAAGCCAGCGCCGCCGGACGCGGTGGTCGGCTTCGTCACCAAGGGGCGTGGCATCTCGATCCACCGCGCCAACTGCACCACGCTGAAGCGACTGTCGGCCAGCGTGCCGGAGCGGCTGATCGCCGCCGACTGGGGCGAGCAGAAGAACAGCGTGTTCCCGATCGACATCGAGGTGAGTGCGCGCGACCGCCCCGGCTTGTTGCGCGACATCTCCGATGCGCTGTCGCGCGCCAAGCTCAACGTGGTGGCGTTCAACACGCTGAGCCGCGACCAGCGCGCGCATATGCGCTTCACCGTCGAGGTGCGCAACGTGCTCGATCTGAACCGGGTGATCAACCAGATTCTCGACGTGCCCGGCGTGCAGGAAGCGCACCGCGTCTGAGCGCCCGACCCCTAGCGCAATGGTTGAAGCGGCTGCCGCAGCCGGGTCTGCCGGCAGCCGTTTTGACGTGCCGACATTGCGCTGCATCATGACATGTTGGCTAAAGCCATTCCCGTCATCCTGCTTGGAGTCGGTTGTCGTTGCAGCCTCGGGCGGGGTGAGGTGTGTCCGGAAGCGCTCTGTTGACGGGTGTTTATACTGCGCTGCACAAAAAATCTTGCAAATCGGGAAAGCCGTGCGGATAATCCGTAGTGCATCAGGACGTTGAAGGCACAGCTCGCGTTTTGGTGTTGTCTCCTCCATCCTCCTTCTAAACTAAGGTGGAATTCAGCGCAATCGACCCTGATTGCGCTCTTTTTTTGTCTCATTTGCACCCGTCCGGCGCCCGTAATTTTCCTTTCTTTCCCAGTGGTTTGACACGGTCAACCCCCTGTAATAGAATCCGGAACTTTCAAGAATTACGATGGAAGAGTTCCATGAAGACCTTTTCTGCCAAGCCGCATGAGGTTAAGCGCGAGTGGTTCGTGGTCGATGCAACCGACAAGGTTCTCGGCCGTGTCGCTGCTGAAGTCGCCCGTCGTCTGCGCGGCAAGCACAAGCCGGAATTTACCCCGCACGTTGACACCGGCGATTACATCGTCGTGATCAACGTCGACAAACTGCGCGTGACCGGTGCCAAGGCACAGGACAAAGTGTACTACCGCCACACCGGCTACCCGGGCGGTATCTACCAGCGCACCTTCACCGAACTGCAGAACCAGTTCCCGGAACGCGTTCTGGAGAAGGCCGTAAAAGGCATGCTCCCGAAAGGCCCGCTGGGCTACGCGATGATCAAGAAGCTGAAGGTGTACGCCGGTGGCGAACACCCGCACGCCGCCCAGCAGCCAAAAGCGCTGGAAATCTGATTTCTGAGGCAACACGATGAACGGTAAATACTACTACGGCACCGGCCGTCGCAAGAGCTCGGTAGCTCGTGTGTTCATGCAAAAGGGCAGCGGCCAAATCATCGTCAACGGCAAGCCGGTTGACGAATACTTTGCTCGCGAAACCGGCCGCATGGTGATCCGCCAGCCGCTGGCGCTGACCGAACACCTCGAATCGTTCGACATCAAAGTCAACGTTCTGGGCGGCGGTGAGACCGGCCAAGCCGGCGCGATCCGTCACGGCATCACCCGTGCACTGATCGACTTCAGCGCCGAGCTGAAGCCGGCTCTGTCGACCGCAGGCTTCGTTACCCGCGATGCCCGTGAAGTCGAGCGTAAAAAAGTCGGCCTGCGCAAAGCACGCCGCGCCAAGCAGTTCTCGAAGCGTTAATCGCTGGAACCTGCTGGTCCAAAAAAGCCGCCCTCGGGCGGCTTTTTTCTTGCCTGTTTGGCGCGGGTTCCACCGGGCCGAGGATGGTGGCCGCCAGCTCGTCGAAGCGAGTTGGGCGCCGTTGGTACGTTTCATTGTTGCGGTGCACCCGGTCGAGTCTTAACATGTCGTCTTTGCGACATTTTTTTACGGTTGGGGAAGGTCATGATCAAGGTAGGCATCGTCGGCGGCACCGGTTACACCGGGGTGGAACTGTTGCGCTTGCTGGCGGGGCACCCGGGCGCGCGCGTCATCGCGGTTACCTCGCGTAAGGAAGCCGGCATGCCGGTCGCCGAGATGTTCCCGAGCCTGCGCGGCTACGTCGACGTGGCGTTCTCGACGCCTGAAGACGCCAAGCTGACCGACTGCGACGTGGTGTTCTTTGCCACCCCGCACGGCGTGGCGATGGCGCAGGCGCGCGAGTTGCTCGCCGCCGGCGTGAAGGTGATCGATCTGGCCGCCGACTTCCGGCTGAAGGATCCGGCCGAGTTTCAGCGCTGGTACGCGATGGAGCACTGCTGTACCGACCTGTTGGCCGAAGCGGTGTATGGCCTGCCCGAGGTGAACCGTGCCGCGATCCAGCAGGCGCGGCTGATCGGCATGGCCGGCTGTTACCCGACCTCGGTGCAGCTGGGCCTGTTGCCGCTGCTGGAGGGCGGCAAGCGGCTGATCGACACCCAGACGCTGATCGCCGACTGCAAGTCGGGCGTGTCGGGCGCCGGGCGCAAGGCCGAGGTCGGTACGCTGTTCGCCGAAGCGGGCGACAACTTCAAGGCCTACGGTGTGAAGGGCCATCGCCACGGCCCGGAAATCGAGCAGGGCTTGTCGGCGATCCACGGCGCACCGGTCAAGCTGACCTTCGTGCCGCACCTGACGCCGATGATCCGCGGCATCCACTCGACCATCTACGCGCGCATCACCCCGGAAGGGCGCGACACCGACTTCCAGGCGCTGTTCGAAGAGCGTTACGCCGCCGAGCGCTTCGTCGATGTGCTGCCGGCCGGCAGCTGCCCGGAAACCCGCAGCGTGCGCGGCTCGAACACGGCACGGATCGCGGTGCATCGGCCTGGCAACGGCGACCTGCTGGTGATCCTGGTGGTCGAGGATAACCTGGTGAAGGGGGCGTCCGGCCAGGCGGTACAGGTGATGAATCTGATGTTCGGCCAAGCCGAGGACGCCGGCCTGAAGGTGGTGCCGCTGCTGCCGTAAGCGGCGCTTCGAGGCGGAACCTGTTGCGCAATTGGCCGTCGAAATGATAGAGGGGGCTTGAAGGCTCGCCAGCCGCCCCCATTCCCGACTAAAATAGTGAGGTGTTTTGCCGTGTACCCCGCGGCACCATGTTTCCAGTTTGAGGCAAGCCAAATGACTACAGCGACCGAAATGCCGTCCCCGATCAACTTCACCGACAGCGCCTGCGCCAAGGTGCGCGACCTGATTGCCGAAGAAGGCAATCCGGACCTGAAACTGCGTGTGTTCGTTACCGGTGGTGGCTGTTCGGGCTTCCAGTACGGCTTCACCTTCGACGAAATCGCCAACGACGACGACACGCCGATCGAGCGTGACGGCGTGACCTTCCTGGTCGATCCGATGAGCTACCAGTACCTGGTCGGCGCGGAAATCGACTACCAGGAAAGCCTGGAGGGCTCGCAGTTCGTGATCAAGAACCCGAACGCGACCACCACCTGCGGCTGCGGGTCCTCGTTCTCGGCGTAACGGCCAGACTCCGACAAGCCCGGGCGACAGCGCCCGGGTTTTTTTGC
Organism: Crenobacter sp. CS_VA4; assembly: GCF_055597485.1. NCBI lineage: Bacteria > Pseudomonadati > Pseudomonadota > Betaproteobacteria > Neisseriales > Neisseriaceae > Crenobacter > Crenobacter sp. CS_VA4. The sequence continues at coordinate 236,316 of NZ_JBVMAE010000003.1, read as the reverse complement.
GCTGACCGGACGCCTGCATGAATAAAATTCCGCCGATTACGCTGCCGAGTTTCGAGTTTACCCGTGAGTTCGTGTTCTCCGAGGCGGACTTCGAACGCATCCGCCGGCTGATCTACCAGAAGGCCGGCATCGCGCTCAATCCGTCGAAGAAGGACATGGTCTACGGCCGGCTGGTGCGCCGGCTGCGCGCGCTGAAGCTGACCAGCTTCACCGCCTACGTCGATTACCTGGAGTCTGCGACCGGGCGCGGCGAGTTCGAGCAGTTCGTCAACGCGTTGACCACCAATCTGACGTTCTTCTTCCGCGAGGAGCACCACTTCCCGATCCTGGCCGAGCATCTGAAAGGCCGGGCCGGCAAGGGTGACATCCACCTGTGGTGCGCGGCGGCATCGACCGGCGAGGAGCCGTATTCGATCGCGATGACCGCGCTCGAGGCGCTGCCAGGGCGCAGCAGCATGTCGCTGCTGGCGACCGACCTCGATACCAGCGTGCTCGAGGTTGGCCGAAAGGGCTTGTACGGCGCCGACAAGATCACCAAGCTGCCGCAAGGCTACGCGGCGCGCTACTTCGACCGTCAGCCGGACGGCCAGTACCTGGCCAAGCCGGCACTGCGCCAGCTGATCCGTTTCTCGCCGCTGAATCTGGTCGAGTCGGGCTGGCCGGTGCGCCAGCAGTTCGACGCGATCTTCTGCCGCAACGTGATGATCTACTTCGACAGGGAAACGCAGTACGCGGTGCTGCGCAAGTTCGCACCGCTGTTGAAGCCGGACGGCCTGCTGTTCGTCGGCCATTCGGAAAACGTCTACTTCGCCGCCGACTTGTTCAAGCTGCGCGGCAAGACGGTGTACGAACACGCCAAGCCGCGCTGAAGCTTGGCACGATTCGGCCGGCCGAATCGGATAACGATAATAATCGCGCGGGCCCATGTCGCCCGCGTTTTCATGGGACAACGCAGATGAAGGTGGTGGTACTCGGGGCGGGCATTGTGGGGGTGTCGACCGCCTGGTTTCTGGCGCGCGACGGCCACGAGGTGACGGTGATTGACCGCGGTGCCGGTGCGGCACGCGAGACCAGCTTCGCCAATGGCGGCCAGCTATCGGTCAGTCAGTCCGAGCCGTGGGCGCAGCCGGGGGCGCCGCTCCAGGTGCTGCGCTGGCTGTTCCAGGAAGACGCGCCGCTGCTGTTTCGGCTGCGCCTCGACCCGGCGCAGTGGGCGTGGGGGCTGCGCTTCCTGATGGAATGCCGGCGTGACCGCGCCGAGCACAATATGCGCCAGATGCTGGCGATCGGCGGCTACAGCCGAGCGGCGATTGCCGAGATCGTCGCTGACACTGGGATCGCCTTCGACCATCTGCAGCGCGGCATCCTCAGCCTATACGAGACCCAGCAGGAGCTCGACGCCGCCGCCGCGATAGCGCAGCTGATGGCCGGTTACGGCATCGACAAGCGGGTGATCGATCGCGCCGAGTTGGCGCGGCTGGAGCCGGCGTTGGCGCCGGTGGCGGGCCAGTTTGCCGGCGCGACCTATTGCGAGAGCGACCAGTCGGGCGATGTGCACCGCTTCACCACCGGTCTTGCCGAGCAGGCCGCGGCGCTGGGCGTGGCGTTCCGCTTCGCCACCCGCATCAACGCGCTGGAGACGGCGGGCGGGCGGATCAGCGCCGTGTCGGTGACCGACCCGGACGGCGCCTTCGCTACCGTACACGGCGACGCCTACGTGTTGGCGCTCGGCAGCCACAGCCCGCTGATCGCGGCCAGCGCCGGCCTGCGGCTGCCGGTCTATCCGGCCAAGGGCTATTCGGCCACCATCCCGGTGTGCGACCCGGCCGCCGCGCCGACGGTCAGCCTGACCGACGAGGCCGGCAAGATCGTGATGTCGCGACTCGGCGACCGCTTACGCGTCGCCGGCACCGCCGAGCTCGCCGGCTACTCCAGCACCCTCAATCCGCGCCGTTGCCGGCTGCTGACCGATCGTGCCCGAGCGCTGTTCCCCGATGCCTGCGATTGGGACGCGGCACGCTTCTGGACCGGTCTGCGGCCCGCCACGCCGGGCAATGTGCCGCTGATCGGCCGCTCGCGCATCGCCAACCTGTTCCTGAATACCGGTCACGGCACGCTCGGCTGGACCGAGGGGCCGGGCTCGGGCAAGGCGCTGGCCGAGCTGATGGCCGGGCGGGCGCCGGAGATCGGCTTCGAGTTCACCGGCCGCTAGGCCGAGCGGGCCATGGTGCGCTAAGTATATCTTCATATAAAGTAAGTAAAACGAATCATTTCTGGTTATATAAACGCCGAACTACCATGCCTTTGTCTTAAACAAACGAAGGGCATGGTAATGCAGCAGTCTCTAGTCAGAAACTCGGGCGCGGTGGGTCCGGCTACGCCAGGCCGGCGGCGTCTCGCCGTACTGGCGGCCTTTGTCGCGGCGTTGCCGCTCGCCAGCGCCTGGGCCACACCGTCGCCGCTGGCGAGCGACGAGCAGCGCGCGCTGGACGCGCGGGCGGTGGCGCTGAACCAGGCCAACGGCTTCCCGGTGCTGAAGGCCGAAGCGAAGGCCGCCTACAAGCTGGCGCACGGCCTGCCTGGTGAGCCGGGAGGCGGAGGCGCGGCTCGACAACGCGATCAACGAGCTGGCGTTCAGCGCGATCCAGAAGGCGGTCAATAACGACCCGCTCTATCCCAAGGTGTACTGGGTCGACGCGCCGCCGCGCGGCTGGCCGGGCGTCAACGTGCCGGGCGGACGCTACTCCTACGACAACCCGGACAATATCTACCGCACCATCCCTATCGACGGTGCGTCGCGCTATGTGATCCGCGGCCAGCGTCGCGGTAGCGGCCCGACCGACGTGACCTTCTCGCTGATCAGCAATCCCAATTCGCAGCAGACGGTGGCGATCCTCGCCGGCAAGGCCTGGTGGTGAACGCCGACGGCAGCTACACCATCACCGTCGACAGCCAGCTGGCCAACGGCCGGGTCAACCATATTCAGTCGAACGCCCAGGCCCGGCAGCTATTCGTGCGCAACAACCTCGGTGACTGGAACCGCGAGGCGCCGGACACGCTGCGCGTCGAGCGGCTCGGCCCGGCGCCGACCCGCGGGCCGAAGGGCGATTGGACCGTGTCGAGCGAAGCGTGGCTGAACCTGCAGGAATCGATCGTCGACTACGGCGTCGGCGCGCTGGGCATCAAGACCTATAGCAACCCGCTCAACACGCTGCCCAACCCGACGAGCTCGAGCACGCTCGGCACGCTGGTGAGCCAGGCGAGCTCGTTCGGCCACTTCAAGCTGGCCGACGACGAGGCCCTGGTCGCAACGCTGACCACCGGTGGGGCCGGTTACTTCGTGTTCCCGGTGACCGACCCCTGGTCGGTGACCGTCGATCCGATTCGCCACCAGTCGAGCCTGAACAACCGGCAGGCGACGGCCAACGCCGACGGCAGCTATACCTTCGTGGTGGCGCGGCAGGATCCGGGCGTCGCCAACTGGGTCGACACCGTCGGCCTGCACGAGGGCACCCTCATGGTGCGCTGGCAGAACCTGCCGGCCAACCGTCCGGTCAACGGCGGGCCGACCATTACGTCGCAGGTGGTGAAGCTCGCGAACCTGGCAAGCGTGCTGCCGGCAGGCACCCGCTACGTCACGGCGGCGGAGCGCCAGCAGCAGCTGGCGGCGCGCTTGGCCGGTTATCAGCAGCGGGCGAACGGCGGCTGGTAAGCCGGGCCGAAGTGCGCGCCGGTCGGCGGCGCATAGGCGATGGAACCGGGGCTTGTTATCATGCCCCGGTTTTTTTCATTGCCAAGCTTGGCCTAATCACGATGCAGTCGATGACCCCCTACCAACTTCTCGGCGGTGCCGGCGTGGTGCGCTGGCTGACCGATCGCTTCTACGACATCATGAACGCCGACCCGGCGATGAAGACGCTGCGCGACATGCACCCGGTCGACCTCGCCGGCTCGCGCGAGAAGCTCTACATGTTCCTGTCCGGCTGGCTCGGTGGGCCGCCGCTCTATATGGAAACCTTCGGTCACCCGCGTCTGCGGGCGCGTCACCTGCCGTTCGCGGTGGACGAGCAGGCGCGTGATCAGTGGATGCATTGCATGCGGCAGGCCGTGAGCGAGTTGATCTGTGAGGAGGCGTTAAAACAGCAATTATTGGACGCTTTTTTAAACACTGCTGACTTCATGCGTAACCGCTAGTCGGCGACCGCGCGTTACTACCCGGTTTTACCCCGAATCGGCCTTGCACCGCGGCGGGAATGAGTCATTCTGAAGGCATGGTGGCCCATCCGTTTACCCCCTAGGGAGGTAATCGTGAAGATACTGTGCCTTTTTATTCTGTTCTGGTTATTTGTCTGGCCAGTGTTCGCCGCCGGCGGCTGTCTGCCCGGGGCCGTCAGCTGCTCTTCGCCATCCGACGGCTATTCGACGCAGCCTTTTGCTGGCAACGAGAAAGAATCCACGGTCTTTCAGTCCGGCTCGTTTGCACTCGAGAGTATCGACAACGGTCAGGGCAATCGACTCAATCTGAGGCCGTCGTTCAAGCTGGGCGAAAGCGGCAAGCTCTCGATCAGGGCCGGCAGAAACAAGGGCGAGCTGAGAGCCGCGTGGAAATTCTACTGACGCCACCCAGTCGCGTTTAGTGTGGCCGGTGGCCGCGCTCGATGATCACGCCGACCCGTTTCACGCCGGGGAGGATGCCCAGCTTGGTCACGCCGACCTTGACCCACGGTGCGCCGAATTCCTCGCGGATGATCTTCGCGATATGTTCGGCCAACGCCTCGATCAGCAGGAAGTGCTGTTCTGCCAACAGTTCGCGCAGCCGGTCCACCACCACGCCATAGTGGATGGTGTCGCGGATGTTGTCCGAATGACAGGGCGTCTCGCTCGGGATGCCGATCTCCAGATCCAGTTCGATCGCTTGCGGGGCTTTCCGCTCCCATTCGTACACGCCGATAATGGTGTCGACGCGCACCTCACGCAGGAAAATGATGTCCATGTGTCAGCGGCAGAGTGGGTTTTCGCCGCTCGATACCGTAAAATCCAAAACCCCATATTCTAGTGAAATCGTCATGACCACGATAGCGTTTGCGTTTGTTCTCGCCGCCTACCTGATCGGTTCACTGTCGTTCGCCGTGATCGTCAGCCGCCTGATGGGCATGGCCGACCCGCGCAGCTATGGTTCGGGTAACCCGGGCGCGACCAATGTGCTGCGTAGCGGCAAGAAACTGGCCGCGGTGCTGACGCTGTTCGGCGACGGGCTTAAGGGCTGGGTGGCGGTGGCGCTGGCCGCCTACTTTGCGCCGCATTACGGCCTCGGCGAGCAGGTGATCGCTATGGTGGCGATCGCGGTGCTGGTCGGCCACATGTGGCCGTTGTTCTTCGGTTTCAAGGGCGGTAAGGGGGTCGCTACCGCGGTTGGGGTGCTGTTCGGTTTCAACCTGTGGCTGGCGCTCGCGGCAGTCGCGACCTGGCTGTTCGTCGCGCTGGTGCTGCGCATCTCGTCGCTGTCGGCGCTGATCGCGGCGGTGCTGGCGCCGGTGTACGCCTTCTTCATCATCGGGCCGCACAGCGTCTACTTCGGCACCTGTATCGTCATCGCCTTCCTGGTGGTGCAGCGCCACAAGTCGAACATCCTGAAGCTGCTCGGCGGCCATGAGGGCAAGATCGGCGACAAGGCCAATGGCTCGCGCAATTCCTGAGTCGTGCTCTTGCCCATGAAAAAATCCGGCTGGCAGGCCGGATTTTTTCTTGGACTTCGGCCAGGCCTACAGGTCGGACAGCGCCCGCAGGTGTGCGGTCACACTGCGGCCCAGCGCCGACAGGTCGTAGCCGCCCTCCAACACCGAAACCAGCCGGCCCTGGCAGTACAGGTCGGCAATCTGCACCAGATGGCGGGTTACCCACTCGTAATCGGCTTCGACCAGCCCCATCGAGCCCATATCGTCCTCGCGATGCGCGTCGAAGCCGGCCGAGATGAACAGCATCTGCGGCTGGAACGCGTGCAGTTGCGGTAGCCAGACGGTTTCCACCGCCTCGCGGAATTCGCGGCCGCCGCTGCCGGCCTTGAGCGGCACGTTGTGCATGTTCGGACCGAGCGGTTCGTCGCCGCAGTAGGGGTAGAACGGGTGCTGGAAGGTCGACACCATCATCACTCGCGGGTCGTCCTTGAAGATCTCCTCGGTGCCGTTGCCGTGGTGCACGTCGAAGTCGGCGATCGCCACCCGCTCGTACTTGTAGGTGGCGAGCGCGTGCGCGACGCCGACCGCCAGATTGTTGAAGAAGCAGAAACCCATCGCCCGTGCGCTTTCGGCGTGGTGGCCGGGCGGGCGCACCGCGCAGAACGCGTTCGGCGCCTTGTCCTCGCAGACCAGTTCCACCGCCTTGACCACCGCGCCGGCGGCGCGCTGCGCGGCGACCAGCGTGCCCGGTGACATCGCGGTATCGGCGTCGATGCGGTAGCTGCCGACGCTGGGGGCACAGGATTCCAAGTATTCGATGTAGCGGGGCGGGTGGATGCGGGCCAGCTGCTGCGGAGTGACCAGCGGGGCGTCGACTTCCTGCAGGCTGTCGAAGATTTGCGAGGCCATCAGCTGGTCGCGGATGGCGGTCAGGCGCTCCGGACACTCGGGGTGGCCCACGCCCATATTGTGTTGCAGGCAGTCCGCATGGCTGACGTAGGCGGTCAGTCCGGTCCGGTGCCAGCGGGTTTTCAACCAGGTGAACACGCGTGCTTCCCCTTGCGTGGCGGGTGGTCGGCAGGATGCTGCCAGCATGGATGATGTAATCGTTCCAGTCTGCGCGTAACCGGACTGAAATGCAACCGGGCAGGGCTGTGGTGCTTGGCCGAAGGGGGGGCGCTGCCGGAAACGAAACAAGCCGTCCAATCGGACGGCTTGCGCACGGTGTCGGCCAGCTTCGGCCTAGAGCAGAAAGTCTTTGGCTATCCCCTTGCGGCGCAGGATGCGGCGCAGCTGCTCGAGGCCTTCGATCTGGATTTGTCGCACCCGCTCGCGGGTCAGCGACAGTGCGGCGGCCAGTTCCTCCAGCGTGCAGATCTCGTGGCCGTTCAGGCCGTAGCGCCGTTCGATCACCAGCCGCTGCTTCTCGTTCAGCTGCGCCAGCCATTCATGCACGAAGCGCTCCAGTTGGGCGTTGTGCAGCTGGATCTCCGGTTCTTCGGTCTGCTCGTCGGGGATCGACTCGCCGATCGACAGCATCGGATCGATATCGAGCGGGGCGTCGAGCGAGGCCATCCGCTCGTTTAGCGTCAGCACCCGGCGGACATCGTCGACCGACTTGCCGACCAGGTGGGCGATTTCCTCCAGCGTCGGTTCGCGACCGGCCTGTGCCTCCAGGTGGCGCGAGGCGCGCAGGTAGACGTTCAACTCCTTGATCACATGCACCGGCAGGCGGATGGTGCGCGACTGGTTCATGATCGCGCGCTCGATGCTCTGGCGGATCCACCAGGTGGCGTAGGTCGAGAAACGGAAACCGCGCTCGGGGTCGAACTTTTCCAGCGCGTGCATCAGGCCGATATTGCCTTCCTCAATCAGGTCGAGCAGGGCGAGGCCGCGGTTGATGTAGTGCTTGGCGATGTTCACGACCAAGCGCAGATTGTGCTCGATCATCTTCTGGCGGGCGTCGAAGTCGCCCTGCACCACACGCCGGGCCAGCGCCAGCTCCTGCGGCGGGGTAAGCAGGGCGTTGTTGCCGATGTCGTTCAGATAGATCTGGGTGACATCGGCAATGTCCTCGTAGGGCGTCGCCGCTTCCTGGCTTTCCTCGGCCTCGGCCTCCGTCGCTTCTTCCTGCGCGCGCTCCTCGTCGGCCACGTCTTCTTCGTCGAGGATTTCGATCTCATCACTCATGGCTAGCCCCCTCTCCATGTATTGTGTGTCCTGACCAGGGAGCGGTCCCCTGACTTAGGACGGACTGTCGAGATATTGCGCCGGGTCGACCGGCTTACCAAACCGACGGATCTCGAAATGCAGCTTCACCTGATCCGCGTCGGTATTCCCCATTTCGGCGATCTTCTGCCCTTTCCTTACGGTCTGTCCTTCTTTGACCAACAAAGAACTGTTATGTGCGTAAGCCGACAGGAAGGTCTTGTCGTGCTTGATGATGATCAGCTTGCCATAACCGCGCAATCCGTTGCCGCTATACACCACCTTGCCGTCGGCGGCGGCGAGTACCGGCTGGCCGAGCTTGCCGGGGATGTCGATGCCCTTGTTGCTGTCCGAGTAGCCGCGGCTGACCTTGCCGTCGGTCGGCCAGCCCCAGGCAACGGTGCTGTCGGAGGCCTTGGTCGCCGGCTTGCTGACGGCGCTGGCGCTGGTGCTGTTCTCGCCCTTGGCGGCCGAGCTGTCGGTTTTGGCTGGCTTGCTGACGGCACCCCCCGCTGCCGTCGCCGCGGCGATCACCGCCGGCTTGCTGCTGGTCGTTGCACTGCCGCCGTTGCTGCCTTCGCTCTGCGCGGCCAGGTTACGGGCGGCGCTTTCCGAGTACGGCTGCTTCAGCGCCTTCGGATAGGTCTTCAGCGTGGCGCTGCTGTTACCACCGGAGACCACCGGTGCGTCGGTGCTTGTTGTGCTGCTGCCGGCGGCTGCCACCGGGGCCGGGGCATTGCTGCCGTCCGGCGGGGTCAACCGCAATACCTGACCGACCTTGATGTTGAAGTCGCTCAGCTGATTCCATGCTGCCACGTCCTGATACTTCAAGCCATTCGTCACTGATATGCGGTACAGCGTCTCGCCCGGCTGGACCACATGGGTGCCGCTGGCGCCCGCCCCGTTCGGGCGGACCGGCGCGCTCGGCGTCAGCGGCGTGACGACGGCGCCGTCTCCGCTGTCACCCGGGGTGGCGTTGCCACGGTTCGGGGTGGGGATCGGTGCCGGCGTGCTGCGCTGGCCGGACTCGATTTGGGCGGGTGCCTGCGTCAGCGAGCTGCAGCCGGCCAGCGCAGCGAGTACCGCCAGGCTGGCCAGGGAGCGGGATGAAGCGATGAATGCGTTTCGCATGCCGTGTTGACTTTATAAAGGAGCGGGTAGCAGTTGTAAATTGTCTGACAAGTACTGACGGTGTTTTGTGCGTGCTCAGGAGCGTCCTGGCAACAGTGGCACAAACTTGACCGGGTCGAGCCGGCTTTGCTGGATGCCCTGCTGGGTTTTCTCGAAGCGCCACAGGTGCTGGGCCTGTTCGTCGCCGATCGGCATCACCAGCCGGCCGCCTTCGGCCAACTGCTCGATCAGCGCCTCCGGTACCTGGCGCGCCGCGGCGGTCATGATGATGCCGTCGAACGGAGCGGCCTCGGGCAGACCGAGGTGACCGTCGCCGTGGACCAGTCGGGCGTGGACCAGCTTGGTCGCGCGCAGATTGCGGCGGGCGATTTCTAGCAGGGCGGCCAGCCGTTCGATCGAGTACACCTCGGCGCCGAGCTTGAGCAGGACCGCGGTCTGATAGCCGCAGCCGGTACCGATTTCCAGCACCTTGCCCGGTGCGCGGCCGGCGAACAGCAGCTCGGTCATCCGTGCCACGGTCAGCGGTTGCGAAATGGTCTGGCCGTGGCCGATCGGCAACGACACGTCGTCGTAGGCGCGGGTGGCCAGCGCCTGGTCGATGAACAGGTGGCGCGGCACCTCGACCATCGCGGCGAGTACCCTAGGGTCTTCGATGCCGGCCTGGCGCAAACGTTCACTCATCCGGCGCCGGGTACGGTCGGACAGCATGCCCGAGGCGGGCAGGGCGGGGGTCAGCGACACAGCCAGTCCTCGATCTGGGTCAGTTGGGCGGCGGCGGTCAGGTCGATCATCAGTGGGGTGACCGACACGGCATTGGCGGCGATGGCGGCGAAGTCGGTGCCGCTGCCGGCGTCCTGCGCGTGCCCGACCGGGCCGACCCAGTACACCGTCTCTCCACGCGGGTTCTGCGTCTTGATCACCGGCTCGGCCTTGTGGCGCCGTCCCAGCCGGGTGATCTGGATCGGGCCGAGCGCGTCCGCCGGCACGTCGGGCACGTTGACGTTGAGCAGCACCGGTTGCTGCAGCGGCCGGGCCCGGAACCGTTCGACCAGCTGGTCGATCACCGGGGCGGCGCTGGCAAAATGCTGGCCGGATTTGCCGGCCAGCGACACCGCGACCGATGGAATGCCGAGCAGGAAACCCTCGGTGGCGGCGGCGACGGTGCCCGAATACAGCGTGTCATCGCCCATGTTCGGGCCGTGGTTGATGCCGGAGAACACCATGTCCGGGCGGAAGTCGAGCAGGCCGGTGACGGCCAGGTGTACGCAGTCGGTCGGCGTGCCGTTGACGAACTGGAAGCCATTGGCGGCGCGCCGCACGGTCAGCGGCCTATCGAGCGTCAGCGAGTTGCTGGCCGCGCTACGGTCGCGTTCGGGGGCGACCACCACCACGTCGCCATGCCGGGACAGGATGGCGGCGAGTTGTTCGATGCCTGGGGAAAAATAGCCGTCGTCGTTACTGATCAGGAATTTCATACGGTCTCCGTGCCAACGCTACCGATTGTAGCCCCATGAAATCCCGATCGAAAAGCGGCTTCGGCCAAGCCGTGGGAATAAGGTTGGCCGAAAGCAGCAACCCCGCCGGTGGGCGGGGTTGAAAACGGTCAGGCGTAGTAGCGCTGACTGAAGTCGAGCATACGCTCGATCGGTATCCGCGCCGCGTCCATCTGAGCCCGCGTCAGGTAGTCGATCTTGAGGCCGATGCCCTGCTGCGCGCGCTTCACCGCCTCGATGGTGTTCATCTTCATGTACGGACAGGAGTTGCACTGGCAACCGGCGTAGATCGGCGCCTGGCGCAGGTCGAGGTCCGGACGGGCGAGTCCCATGTTGTAGAGGATGCCGTCTTCGGTGGCGACGAAGATCACCGCCTCCGGGTTGCCGCCGAACTGCTTCACCCAGTTAAGCATGCCCGAGGTCGAGCCGACGTAGTCGGCGCGCTTCAGTACCGGAAGCGGGCTCTCCGGGTGGGCGATCAGGAAGGCTTCGCCGTTCACCGCGCCGAGCGCTTCGTTCAGCGCCGCCTCGTTGAACTTGTCGTGCACCTCGCACACCGCCGACCACAGCGGCATGTCGTAGCCGTACTGGTAATTCAGGTAGGCGCCCATATTGCGGTCCGGCGAGAAGATCACCTTCTGGCCCTGTTCGTACAGGTGGCCGATGATGTCGTCGACGTTGCGGCTGGTGACGATCCAGTCGGACAGCGCCTTGTGCTCGGCGCTGGAATTGATATACGACACGTGCACGTGGTCCGGGTAGCTCTCGCGCCAGGTCTTCAGCGCACCGACGTCGGTCTGGGTGACCAGCGAACAGGTCGAGCCGGCGTCCGGCAGGATCACGGTGGCGTTCGGGTTGAGGATCTTGGCGGTCTCGGCCATGAAGCGCACGCCGGCGAACACGATGATGTCGGCCTCTGCCTCGCGCGCGAACAACGACAATTCCAGACTGTCGCCGACCTTGTCGGCCATCTGCTGGATTTCCGGTTGCGTATAGTAATGAGCGAGGGTGACGACGCGTTGGGTCATGATGTCTGTCTCCTGTCGTGTCCATGGCCAGGCGGCTATCGTCAATAGAATGACACGACCGTCTTTATGATGCGACGCAAAAAACGTTAAAACGAAAACGCGCAGCTTATCAATATTGCCGGTGTCGCACCATAACTCCTGCCAATCTGGCGCCAAACGGCGCAAATGCAAGACGGCACAACGGGCATGCGGCGGTGCGCTTTTGCAACGGGGTGCAGGGCTGGACGGTGTTCGGGCGGGGGACGGGGAAGCGACCCCGCGTGGGCAACCCCAGCATAGACCCGTGCGGCCTGCGCTGCCGGCCTGCCGCCCGGGCGGCGCACTGTCAACGCGGCCGCCACGAGGCTGTGGTATATCTCGTCGGCAGGACTGCAACCTTATATAAATGCGATCGATATGCGCACCCCTTAGCGTGCCGAGTGCAGCCGGGCAGCAGGGGTGAGCGCTATACGGCGCCGTGCCAAGGTTGGCCGAAGGGCTCGCCGATGGCCACGCGCCGACCGATCAACCCGTTTCGGATGCCAGCGATGAAACCGCATTACCTGACCCCGCTGTTTTCCCCGCGCAATGTGGCCGTGATCGGCGCCAGCGACACCCCCGGCTCGCTCGGCCAGGCGGTGTTCGCCAACCTGCTGGCGGGCAACTTTCAGGGCAAGCTGTTTCCGGTCAACCTGAACCGGCGCATGGTCGGCGGCAAGCCGGCATTCGCCTCGGTGCGGCTGGTCGGCGAGCCGGTCGACCTGGCGGTAGTGGTCACCGCGCTGCGCACCTTGCCGGCGGTGATACGCGATTGCGGCAAGAAGGGCGTCAAGGCGGTGCTGCTCGGCAAGGACTTTTCCGACAGCGACGAACTGGAGCGGGAGATCCTCGGCGAGGCGATGGCGATCGCGCGCCATCACGGCATCCGCGTGCTCGGCCCGAACGTGCTGGGCTTGATGCGACCGGTGGCCGGCTTCAACGCCAGCAACTACACCGGCACGGTGCGCCCGGGCAACCTGGCGCTGGTGTCGCAGTCGTCGGCGCTGTGCGCGGCGATGCTCGACTGGGCCGACACCAAGGCGATCGGCTTCTCCAGTGTGGTGTCGGTCGGCGAGGCGCTCGACGTCGACTTCGGCGAGATTCTCGACTTCCTGGTCGCCGATCGCTCGACCCAAGGCATCCTGCTGCATATCCACCACATCCATCAGTCGCGCCAGTTCATGAGCGCGCTGCGCGCCGCCGCGCGCAGCAAGCCGGTGGTGGTGATCAAGTCGGGGCGCTTCGAAGACCTGGTCACGGGGCTCACCCATACCAGCCACCTGGTCGAGAGCGGCGACGTGTTCGACGCCGCCTTGGCGCGTGCCGGGGTGCTGCGGGTGGCGACGATCGCCCAGCTGTTCACCGCGGTGAAGGTACTGGCGGCCAATTATCGGGTGATCGGCAAGCGCCTGGCGATCGTCACCAACGGCATCGGCCCGGGTGTGCTGGCCGCCGACAGCGCCTACGCCAACGGGGTGGAGCTGGCGACGCTGGCGCCGGACACGATGGCGCTATTGAACGACAGCCTGCCGCGCAACTGGTCGCGCGGCAATCCGGTCGACATCATCGGTGACGCCAGCCCGATGCGTTTCCGTACCGCGGTCAAGATTTGCCTCGACGACCCGGGGGTCGACGGCGTGCTGGTGATCTTCACCCCGCAGGCCGGCACCGACCACCTGACCACCGCGCAGCTGATGGTCGGGCTGCAGCGCGAGACCGGCAAGCCGCTATTGCTGTCCTGGCTCGGCGACGCCAAGGTGTCGACCAGCCGCGAACTGTTCACCAAGGCCAAGTGCGTGCACTTCCGGGCACCGGAATACGCGATCGAGGTGTTCCGCAATCTGGCCGCCTATCACCACAACCAGCAGTTGCTGCTGCAGACGCCGGGGCCGCTCGAGGGTGTGCGCACCGAGCCGGACGTGGCGCGTGCCCGGGCGCTGGTCGCCGCGGCGTTGACTGACAACCGACCGATCCTGTCCGAATATGTGTCCAAGGCGGTGTTGGCCGCGTTCAACATCCCGGTCAACCCGACCGAGCTCGCGACCGACGTCGACGGGGCCGTGAGCCTGGCCGAACGCTTCGGCTATCCGGTGGTGCTGAAGGTTGACTCGCCCGACATCATTTATAAGTCGGACGTCGGCGGCGTGGAGTTGAACATCAGCAACGAGAACACCCTGCGCCAGGCGTTCGCCGCGATCCTGCAGCGCGCCCGCGAGAAACGCCCCGAGGCGCGGCTGAACGGCATCACCGTGCAGCCGATGATGAAGCGTCGCACCGCGCGCGAGGTGATGGTCGGCGTGGCGCAGGACGCCACCTTCGGCCCGGTGATCACCTTCGGCACCGGCGGCATCGCGGTCGAGGTGATCGACGACCTGGCAATCTCGCTGCCGCCGCTCAACGACTACCTGGTCGAGAGCATGATCACCAAGACCCGGGTCGGCCAGACGCTCGGCGCGTTCAAGAACCTGCCGCCGATCAGGCGCGAGGCGCTGAAGGACGTGCTGCTGCGCGTCTCGGAAATGATCTGCGAGCTGCCGGAAATCCGCGAGCTCGACATCAACCCGCTGATGGTCGACGAGGATGGGGTGCTGGCGCTCGACGCGCGGATGATCGTCGGTGCTGCCCGCGGCAGCCCGCGCCGCTACAGCCACATGGCGATCATGCCGTATCCGACGCACATGCTGCACTGCGCGACGCTGAAGGACGGCACCCGGGTGACGATCCGGCCGGTGCGGCCCGAAGACGCTGAAATGCAACAGGACTTCGTGCGCAACCTGTCCGAGGAAAGCCGCTACAACCGCTATATGTCGAGCATCAAGCAGCTGTCGCAGCCGGTGCTGGTGCGCTTCACCCAGCTCGACTACGACCGCGAGATGGCGCTGGCGATGACCCGCGCCACCGACGATGGCGAGGAAATGCTGGCGGTGGCGCGCTTCATGACCGACCCGGACTTCGAGGCGTGCGAGTTCGCGCTCGAGGTGGCCGACCGCTGGCAGGGCAAGGGCATCGGCCCGGTGTTGATGGAAGCCTTGTTCGAGGCGGCACGCGAGCAGGGGCTGACCACGATGCGCGGCGAGGTGCTGGCGGCCAACAAGGGCATGCTGAAATTGATGCACCGGCTCGGCTTCACGATCGAGTCGCACCCGGAGGACCGCTCGCTCACCCTGGTCAGCAAGGCGCTGCAGCCGGCTGCGGCGCCGGTCGCCGCCGGCTAGCCGGTCAGCTCAAGCCGGACCGAATCCTGCCGTTCGTCGGCCAGGATTCCAGGTTCGGCCGACCTCGACCGTCCCCGCTAACGCCGTGCCCCGCTCGTAGGGGCATGCGCGGTCCCGCCGCCGCACGCCCGGCGACGCCGAATAAGCGCTTGCCAGATAAGGGAAAACTGGCCTAAAATCGCCCACTTTTCTTGATACCGAATTTAAGGATCATCGACAATGGTAGTGATTCGTCTTGCTCGCGGTGGCTCCAAGAACCGTCCGTTCTACAACATCGTGGTGACTGACTCCCGCAACCGCCGCGACGGCCGTTTCATCGAGCGCGTCGGCTTCTACAACCCGGTTGCCAACGAGAAGGAAGAGCGCGTCCGTCTGGCCGCCGACCGCCTGAACCACTGGATCGGCGTTGGCGCACAAGTGACCGATGCGGTTGCCAAGCTGATGAAAGAACAGAAAGTCGCTGCCTAATTGCAGCTGGCTTTAACAGTAGAAAGCAGGGCGCATGCGCGACGATGATCTGGTGATCATGGGCTATGTCAGCGGCGCCCATGGTATACGCGGCTGGATCAAGATCCATGCCGATACCGAATATAGCGACAGCCTGTTCGACTACCCGACCTGGTGGCTCGGCAAGGACGGCAGCTGGAAACCCTACACCTTCGTCGAAGGCATGGTGCAACCTAAAGCCGTCGCTGCCAAGCTCGAAGGGGTGGACGATCGTGATGTCGCGTTTGCGATGCGTGGCATGTCGATTGCCGTACCGCGCAGCGAGCTGCCCGAACCCGACGCGGACGAGTACTACTGGACCGACCTGATCGGTCTGGCGGTGGTCAACCGCGCCGGCGAGTCGCTCGGCACGATTGCCAGCCTGATGGAAACCGGCGCCAACGACGTGCTGGTGGTGCGGGATGGCAAGGAGCAGCGGCTGATCCCCTTCGTCGGGCACGTGGTGCTCGAGGTCAACCTCGAGCAGAAACAGGTGCTGGTCGACTGGGGCCTCGACTACTGATGCAGATCGACGTCGTTTCGCTGTTCCCGGAAATGTTCGACTCCATCACCCGTTTCGGCGTCAGCCGGCGGGCGCTGGAAACCGGCATCTGGGGCTTTGCCGGCTGGAATCCACGCGACTACACCAGCAACAACTACCGCACGGTGGACGATCGCCCCTACGGCGGCGGCCCCGGCATGGTGATGCTGATCGAGCCGCTGGAGAAGGCGATCGACGCCGCCCGGCAGCGTCAGCGCGACGCCGGTGTCGAACAGAGTCATGTGGTCTACCTGTCGCCGCAAGGCCGTCAGTTCGATCATGCCAAGGCGGTCGAGCTGTCGCAGCGGCCGGGCCTGATCCTGCTGTGCGGTCGCTACGAAGGCGTCGACGAGCGGCTGATCGAACGTCAGGTCGACGAGGAGATCTCGGTCGGCGACTACGTGCTGTCCGGCGGTGAATTGCCGGCGATGGTGCTGACCGACGCGGTGCTGAGGCTGTTGCCCGGCGTGCTCAACGACGCGCAGTCGGCCTACGAGGACTCGTTCGTCAACGGCCTGCTCGACTGTCCGCATTACACCCGTCCCGAAGAATTCCAGGGCATGCGGGTGCCGGATGTCTTGATGTCCGGCAATCATGCCCTGATAGCTCGCTGGCGACTGAAACAGTCGCTGGGGCGCACCTGGCGGCGTCGGCCGGAACTTCTGGCCCACCGTCCTTTGACAAAACTGGAGTCTCGGCTGCTGACTGAGTATCAGCAGGAACAAGACCCCGTAGAAAAACTGGAGTCCTGACATGGATCTGATCCAAATCCTCGAGCAAGAAGAAATCGCTCGCATCGGCAAGACCATCCCTGAATTCGCCCCGGGTGACACCGTGATTGTTCAGGTGAAGGTAAAGGAAGGTAACCGCGAACGTCTGCAGGCTTACGAAGGCGTGGTGATCGCCAAGCGTAACCGCGGCCTGAACAGCTCGTTCATCGTGCGCAAGATCTCCGCCGGTGAAGGCGTTGAGCGTACCTTCCAAACCCACTCCCCGCTGGTTGCTTCGATCGAAGTGAAGCGTCGCGGTGACGTGCGTCGTGCCAAGCTGTACTACCTGCGTGGTCGTACCGGCAAATCGGCTCGTATCAAGGAAAAGCTGCCGGCTCGCAAGGTTTCGGCCTGATTCCAGCGTTTTCGCTTATGATGAAAAGCGCAAGGCATGTGCCTTGCGCTTTTTTTATGCGCTGATGACCTACCACGCGATACTCGCCGCACCGTTCGGCCAACTGGGCCTCTGCACCGACGCCGACGCACTGCTCGCCGTCCATTTCCTGACCGAGCCGCAACCCCTGCTCGAGCCGCCGGCTGGTTCGCTGGCCGCCGAAGCGGCGCGTCAGCTGAACGCCTATTTCGCCGATCCGACGTTCCGCTTCGACTTGCCACTGCGCCCGATTGGCACGCCGTTCCAGCTGCAGATATGGCGGGAGATCGCCGCGATTCCGTGCGGCGAGACGCGCAGCTACGGCGAGCTGGCCGAACGCACCGGTTCGGTCGCCCGCGCGGTCGGCGGCGCCTGCGGGCGCAACCCGCTGCCGATCGTCATTCCGTGCCATCGGGTGCTGGCGCAGCGCGGTCTCGGGGGCTTCAACCGCTCGGTCGAGTCGCCGACGGTGTCGATCAAACACTGGTTGCTGGTGCACGAGGGGGCGTTGCTGTTGTGAGCGACGCGAGCCCCCCCGTCGTGATCGCCGCGGCCGATGACACGCTGATCGACCAGTTCCTCGACCAGTTGTGGCTCAGCGACAACTTGGCGCGCAATACCCTGGCCGCCTACCGGCGCGACCTGCGCAAGTTTGCGCTGCGGCTGGTCGGGGCGGGGGCGCGCTTGGCCGAAGCCGATCGCGATGCGCTGGAACAGGCGCTGCTCGCTGCCAGCGACAGCGAAAAGCCCGCCACCCGGGCGCGCCAGGTATCGACCTTGCGCCGCTTCTACCAGTATCTGTGTGCGGAAGGGCTGCGCGCCGACGACCCGAGCGCCCGGCTGGCCGCGCCCCGCCTGGGCCAGCGTCTGCCGAAAACCTTGTCCGAGGCCAACGTCGAGGCGCTGCTGGCCGCGCCGGACGTCGATACGCCGCTCGGTCTGCGCGACCGGGCGCTGTTCGAATTGCTCTACGCGACCGGCCTGCGCATCAGCGAGCTGGTGGCGCTGCGCCGCGACCAGCTGGATCTCGTCAACGGGCTGGTGCAACCGATCGGCAAGGGCAATAAGGAGCGACTGGTGCCGATCGGCGAGGTGGCGCAGGAATGGCTGACCCGCTATCTGCTGGAAGCGCGGCCCGTTATCCTCGCCGGAGCGCAGAGCGACGCGCTGATCGTCACGCAGCGCAAGGACGGCATGACCCGGCAGATGGCCTGGTACCTGATCTCCGGTTACGCCCGTCGGCTCGGCCTGTTCAAGGTCAGCCCGCACACGCTCCGGCACGCCTTCGCGACCCACCTGGTCAACCACGGTGCCGACCTGCGCGTGGTGCAGCTACTGCTCGGCCACGCCGATATCTCGACCACCCAGATCTACACCCACGTGGCGCGCGAGCGGCTGAAGCAGCTGCACGCCCGGCACCACCCGCGCGGCTGAGCCGTTCGGCCAACCCTGAGAATGCGGACAAAGAAAAAGCCCGGCCAAGGCCGGGCTTTTTGCTGGGAGCGAGCAGGGTCACACCGGTTCGGGTGCCGCCGCCACAGGCTCGTTGAAGCGCAACTGCACCTTGTTGTCGGCATCGACGTCGATCGTCACCTCGCCGCCGTCGACCAGCTTGCCGAACAGCAGCTCGTCGGCCAGCGCCTTGCGGATCGTGTCCTGGATCAGGCGCGCCATCGGACGAGCGCCCATCTGCGGGTCGAAACCGCGTTTGGCCAGGAAGGCGCGCAGCGCTTCGGTGAAGTGCGCTTCGACCTTCTTCTCGGCCAGCTGCTGTTCGAGCTGCAGCAGGAACTTGTCGACCACGCGCAGGATGATCGTTTCGTCGAGCATCGAGAACGGGATCATCGCGTCCAGGCGGTTGCGGAACTCCGGACTGAACAGCCGCTTGATGTCGGCCATTTCGTCGCCGGCCGCCTTGCTGGAGGTGAAGCCCAGCGACGGCTTGGCCAACGATTCGGCGCCCGCGTTAGTGGTCATGATGACGATCACGTTGCGGAAGTCGGCCTTGCGCCCATTGTTGTCGGTCAAGGTGCCGTGGTCCATCACCTGCAGCAGCACGTTGAAGATGTCCGGGTGCGCCTTCTCGATCTCGTCGAGCAGCAACACCGCGTACGGATGCTTGGTGATCGCCTCGGTCAGCTGGCCGCCCTGCTCGTAGCCGACGTAGCCCGGCGGCGCGCCGATCAGGCGGCTGACCGCGTGGCGCTCCATGTACTCGGACATGTCGAAGCGGATCAGCTCGACGCCGAGGCTGAACGCCAGCTGGCGGGCGACCTCGGTTTTGCCGACCCCGGTCGGACCCGAGAACAGGAACGAACCGATCGGCTTTTGCGGGTTGCCGAGGCCGGAGCGCGCCATCTTGATCGCACCGGACAGCGCCTCGATCGCCTTGTCCTGGCCGAACACCACGTTGCGCAGGTCGCGCTCCAGGTTCTTCAGCGCGTTCTTGTCGTCGGACGACACCGTCTTCGGCGGAATCCGCGCGATCTTGGCGACGATGTCCTCGATCTCCGGCTTGCCGATGGTCTTCTTCTGGCGCGACTTCGGCAGGATCTTCTGCGCCGCACCGGCCTCGTCGATCACGTCGATCGCCTTGTCCGGCAGGTGACGGTCGTTGATGAAGCGCGCCGACAGCTCGGCCGCGGTCGACAGCGCCGCCTGGGTGTACTTCACGCCGTGGTGCTCCTCGAAGCGGCTCTTCAGCCCCTTGAGGATCTCGATCGTCTGTTCCACCGTCGGCTCGTTCACGTCGATCTTCTGGAAGCGACGCGATAGCGCGTTGTCCTTCTCGAAGATGCCGCGATACTCGTTATAGGTGGTCGCGCCGATGCAGCGCAGCGTGCCGTTAGACAGCGCCGGCTTCAGCAGGTTGGACGCGTCGAGCGTGCCGCCCGACGCGGCGCCGGCGCCGATCAGCGTGTGGATCTCGTCGATGAACAGGATGGCGTGCTCGTCGTCGGTCAGCTGCTTGATCACCGCCTTCAGGCGCTGCTCGAAGTCGCCGCGGTACTTGGTACCGGCGAGCAGCGCCCCCATGTCGAGCGCGTAGACGCTCGCCTTGGCCAGTACCTCCGGCACTTCGCCGGTGACGATGCGACGCGCCAGCCCTTCGGCGATCGCGGTCTTGCCGACCCCGGCCTCGCCGACCAGCAGCGGGTTGTTCTTGCGGCGGCGGCACAGCACCTGGATTACCCGTTCCACCTCTTGCTCGCGACCGATCAAGGGATCGATGCGGCCGTCGCGCGCCAGCTGGTTGAGGTCCTGGGTGTAGTTTTCCAGTGCACCACCCGGGCCGCTGGCCTCGTCGGACTCGGTTTCACCCTGCTCGCGCGGCTCGCCCGACGCGGACGGTTGCGAGCGCTGTTTGGTGATGCCGTGCGAGATGAAATTCACCACGTCAAGCCGCGAAATGCCCTGCTGGTGCAGGTAATAGACCGCATGCGAGTCCTTCTCGCCGAAGATCGCGACGAGGATGTTGGCGCCGGTGACCTCCTTCTTGCCGGACGACTGGACGTGCAGGATCGCGCGCTGGATCACGCGCTGGAAGCCGAGTGTCGGCTGGGTTTCCACTTCGTTATCGCCGGGCACGGTCGGCGTATGCTCGTCGATAAAGTCCGACAACTGTTTCTTCAGCTGGTCGAGGTTGGCTCCGCAGGCGCGCAGCACCTCCGCCGCCGACGGGTTATCGATCATCGCCAAGAGCAGATGCTCAACGCTGATGAACTCGTGCCGTTTGCGCCTGGCGTCCATGAACGCCATGTGCAGGCTTACTTCAAGCTCTTGGGCAATCATCAGTTTTCCTCCATCACACACTGAAGCGGATGCTGGTTGGCCTTGGCAAAGACCTGCACCTGCTCAACCTTGGTTGCGGCTACATCTTTGGTATAAACGCCACACACACCGCGGCCCTGTGTATGCACCTGCAGCATCACCCGGGTGGCTTTTTCCCGGTCCATAAAAAAGAAGGTCTGCAAAACTTCCACGACGAAGTCCATCGGTGTGAAATCGTCGTTTAGTAACAAGACCTTATAGAGCGGCGGCGGGGCAATCCGTACCCGCGATGCCTCTAGCTGGGCATCATCCTGAAACTGCGCTGACATTTGGGCCTTGGGCAAAATTGCGGACTACTTCAATTTTGGTTCCGATGGCGGGTTTTTCAAGTGAGGAGCTGTAACGGTCTATGACTTGACGTTCCCGCGATGGTTGCGTAGAAATGCAGTCAGGTGCTGGGCTTACAGTTTCTGCCGGTGTCAACGACATTGTCATGCAGCGCTTTAAGCTTTATAGTTCGGCCTCACCAGCCTTGATTTATGCATAGGAAGTAAGATGGCAACTGGTATCGTCAAATGGTTCAACGACGCTAAAGGCTTCGGTTTCATTACCCCGGATGAAGGTGGTGAGGATCTGTTTGCACACTTCTCGGCGATCAACATGCCGGGTTTCAAGACCCTGAAGGAAGGCCAGCGTGTCTCGTTCGACATCGTGAACGGCCCGAAGGGTAAGCAAGCGTCGAACATCCAGGCCGCTTAACCGGTTTGAATGTGCAGTCTGGCCAGCTGTCATGACTTGCCAGATAGAACCGTAAAAAACCCGCCGCTGGCGGGTTTTTTATTTTGGTGTTTTTATTATAGATCGATAAGCAAATAAAAACCCGCCACTGGCGGGTTTTTAACAGTTTGATGCAGCCGGTTACATCCGGGCGATCATCGCCTTGCCGAACGCCGAGCAGCTGACTTCGGTCGCGCCGTCCATCAGACGGGCGAAGTCGTAGGTCACCTGCTTGTCGTTGATCGCGGCTTCCATTGACTTGATCACCAGGTCGGCGGCTTCGGTCCAGCCGAGGTGACGCAGCATCATTTCGGCCGACAGAATCAGCGAACCCGGGTTCACCTTGTCCTGGCCGGCGTATTTCGGCGCGGTGCCGTGGGTGGCTTCGAAGATCGCGTAGTTATCGGAGATGTTGGCACCCGGGGCGATGCCGATACCGCCGACCTGGGCGGCCAGCGCGTCGGAGATGTAGTCGCCGTTCAGGTTCAACGTGGCGACCACGTCGTACTCGGCCGGACGCAGCAGGATCTGTTGCAGGAAGGCGTCGGCGATCGCATCCTTGACGATGATCTCGCGGCCGGTCTTCGGGTTCTTGAACGAGCACCAGGGGCCGCCGTCGATCGGGGCGGCGCCGAATTCGTTCTTGGCCAGCGCGTACGCCCAATCACGGAAGCCACCCTCGGTGAACTTCATGATGTTGCCCTTGTGCACGATGGTCACCGACTTGCGGTCGTTGTCGATCGCGTACTGGATCGCGGCGCGTACCAGGCGTTCGGTACCCTGCTTGGACACCGGCTTGATGCCGATGCCCGAGGTTTCTGGGAAGCGGATCTTCTTCACGCCCATTTCGTCCTGCAGGAAGGCGATCACCTTCTTGGCGCTGTCGGACTCGGCCTGCCACTCGATGCCGGCGTAGATATCCTCGGTGTTCTCGCGGAAGATCACCATGTCGGTCAGTTCCGGCTGCTTCAGCGGCGACGGCACGCCCTTGAAGTAGCGAACCGGACGCACGCACTGGTACAGGTCGAGTTCCTGGCGCAGCGCCACGTTCAGCGAGCGGATGCCGCCGCCGACCGGGGTGGTCATCGGGCCCTTGATCGACACCGCGTATTCCTTCAGCGCGCCGAAGGTCTCTTCCGGCAGCCACTCGTCGCTGCCGTACAGCCGGGTGGCCTTCTCTCCGGCGTACACTTCCATCCAGTGAATCTGCTTCTGGCCGCCGTAAGCCTTCGCAACGGCGGCGTCGATCACCTCCTTCATGACCGGCGTAATGTCGACACCAATGCCATCGCCTTCGATGAACGGGATGATCGGATTGTTCGGGATCGGCTGCCCAGGAACGATTTTCTGACCGCCTGCTGGAACCTGGATGTGAGATGCGCTCATTGCTGCTCCCTTCTGGTTGAGACAGATTTGTCGTTGCAGTCACCGGTCTGCGGCGTCTGATATCCCGCATTCTAACCTGTTGTGGCAGTGCCAAGGCAGATTGCGCCAAGACTGCTTTGTAATTATCTACGAAAATCCCGTCATCTTCGAGG
Source organism: Crenobacter sp. CS_VA4 (assembly GCF_055597485.1). NCBI lineage: Bacteria > Pseudomonadati > Pseudomonadota > Betaproteobacteria > Neisseriales > Neisseriaceae > Crenobacter > Crenobacter sp. CS_VA4. Next base: position 213,292 of record NZ_JBVMAE010000003.1, on the reverse strand, counting down.
CGCCGCGAGAGCGGTGTAATACCGCTGCGACAAGCCGGAAAGCAAAAATGCCAGGGCAGGGCCTTGGCATTTTCAGTTGGCGTAAAGTGTCGGCACTTTGAGCTGTGCCGCCCCTTTCTAGCGCTTGCGCTGCGTCGCTCAGACGCGCGCTGCGGCCAGCGCGGCGTTGAGGGTGGCGCTCGGACACATCACCGCCTTGCACCTCTCGGCGTCGGCGAGGTAGTAGCCGCCGATGTCGGCGGGTTTGCCCTGGACGGCCTTCAACTCGTCGATGATCTTCTGCTCGTTGTCGGCCAGCGTCTTGGCGAGCGGCGCGAAGTGGGCCTGCAACTCCTTGTCGTCCGTCTGCTCAGCCAGCGCCTGCGCCCAGTACATCGCGAGGTAGAACTGGCTGCCACGGTTATCGAGTTCACCGGTGCGGCGCGACGGCGACTTGTCGTTGTCGAGCAGCTTGCCGGTGGCCGCGTCCAGCGTCTTGGCGAGAATCTTCGCCTTGTCGTTGTCGGTCTTGATGCCCAGCTCTTCTAGGGACACTGCCAAGGCGAGGAATTCGCCCAGCGAATCCCAGCGCAGGTGGTTTTCCTCGAGCAGCTGCTGCACATGCTTCGGCGCCGAGCCGCCCGCGCCGGTTTCGTACATGCCGCCGCCTGCCATCAGCGGGACGATGGACAGCATCTTGGCCGAAGTGCCCAGTTCCATGATCGGGAACAGGTCGGTCAGATAGTCGCGCAGGATGTTGCCGGTCACCGAAATGGTGTCGAGGCCGCGAGCGACGCGCTCGAGGGTGAAGCGCATCGCGCGCACCTGCGACATGTGGTGGATTTCCAGGCCGGTGGTGTCGTGATCCTTCAGGTACGTCTCGACCTTCTTGATCAGTTCGTTTTCGTGCGGGCGGTAGGGGTCGAGCCAGAACACCGCCGGCATGCCGGAGTTGCGAGCGCGGGTGACGGCCAGCTTGACCCAGTCGCGGATCGGCGCGTCCTTGACCTGGCACATGCGCCAGATGTCGCCTTCTTCCACGTTCTGCGAGAGCAGCACTTCGCCGGTGACGAGGTCGGTGATGTTGGCGACGCCGTCTTCGGTGATTTCGAAGGTCTTGTCGTGCGAACCGTATTCCTCAGCCTTCTGCGCCATCAGGCCGACGTTGGGCACGGTGCCCATGGTCTTCGGATCGAAATTGCCGTGCCATTTGCAGAAGTTGATCATCTCCTGATAGATGCGGGCGAAGGTCGATTCCGGCATCACGGCCTTGGCGTCGTACGGCTTGCCGTCTGCACCCCACATCTTGCCGCCGGAGCGGATCATCGCCGGCATGGAGGCGTCGACGATGATGTCGTTGGGCGAGTGGAAGTTGGTGATGCCTTTGGCCGAGTCCACCATGGCCAGACGAGGGCGGTGTTCCTGGCAGGCGTGCAGGTCGCGGATGATCTCTTCGCGCTTGGAGGCCGGTAGGGTCTCGATCTTTTCATAGAGGGTGGCCATGCCGTTGTTGACGTTGATGCCCAGCTCGTCGAACAGCTTGCCGTGCTTCTCGAAGGCTTCCTTGTAGTAGATCTTCACGCAGTGGCCGAACACGATCGGGTGGGACACCTTCATCATGGTGGCCTTCACGTGCAGCGAGAACAGAATGCCGGCCTGGCGGCAGTCTTCCAATTCCTTCTCGTAGAACTCGTACAGGGCCTTCTTGCTCATGAACATGGAGTCGATGATCTCGCCTTCCTGCAGCGAAACCTTCGGCTTCAGCACGATGCTCTGGCCGCTCTTGGTGACCAGTTCCATCTTCACGTCACGGGCGCGGTCCAGGGTCATGGACTTTTCGCCGTGGTAGAAGTCGCCGTGTTCCATGTGGGAAACGTGGGTCTGCGACCACGGCTTCCACTCGCCCATCGAGTGCGGGTGCTTCTTGGCGTAGTTCTTGACGGCGGCGGGGGCGCGGCGGTCGGAGTTGCCCTCGCGCAGCACCGGGTTCACCGCCGAGCCCAGACACTTGGAGTAGCGGGCCTTGATCGCCTTCTCTTCGTCGCTGCTCGGGTTTTCCGGGTAGTCGGGGATGGCGTAGCCCTTGGACTGCAGCTCCTTGATGGCGGCCTGCAGCTGGGATACGGAGGCGCTGATGTTGGGCAGCTTGATGATGTTGGCATCAGGGTCCTGGGTCAGCTGGCCGAGTTCGGCCAGGGTGTTCGGGACCTTCTGTTCGTCAGTCAGATAATTGGGAAACTCGGCCAGGATGCGCGCGGCCACCGAGATGTCCGCGGTGGCGATATTGATGCCGGCCGGGGCCGCAAAGGTTTCGATGACCGGCAGGAAGGCGTTGGTTGCCAGCGCGGGTGCTTCGTCGGTCAGAGTGTAGATGATGGTCGGCTGTTGCGATGGCATTACTTTACTCCATGATTGTCTTGCGACGATTGAACGATTGCGCGAGGAGGCTGCGGCGCTGGGCGACATCCCGTGCTGGCGTGTTGAAACGGTATTGGAAAAACCGGCCTATCAGGCGCAACGCTTTGCCTGCGGCGCAGCGAGCGATGAAGCCCGCGGGCTGCCGGTTGGCTTTTCAAATACGAATTATATCGCGCCTCGACCGCCCCGCTCGAAGCGCACCCGAACCGTTTATGCCCATTGATTGCCGGGCAAATTTTCAATTGCGAATTATATCGCGCTTCGACCGCCGCGCGGCGTTGGTGAAAACGCTAACTTGCCTGCCCGCTCTATGAACGGCAGTGGGTCTGGGGACGTTGGTGCTCTGGCCGGCGCCGCAGGAGGAGGGGGCATGTCTGGCTATCCGACGGCTTGTGTCCAGCCTTGCTATCATCCGGGGAATTGTTCCTGCTGCCGGTCTGGCCATGCCCCAACTGATTTTGCTCAACAAGCCGTATGGCGTGATTTGTCAATTTTCCGAGCATCCGCTGCACCCTACGCTCAAATCCTGTATCGCATTGCCGGGGGTCTACCCGGCCGGGCGACTCGACACCGACAGCGAGGGGCTGCTGCTGCTGACCGACGACGGCACGCTGCAGCACCGGATCGCCGATCCGCGCTGGAAGCTGCCGAAGACCTATTGGGTGCAGGTGGAGGGTGAGCCCGCCGCTGAGCAGTTGGCGGCCTTGGAGGCGGGGGTGGACCTGGGCGATTTCGTTACCCGCCCGGCGACGGTGCGCCGGCTCGAGCCGCCACAGCTGTGGCCGCGCAACCCGCCGGTGCGGTTTCGCAAGAGCGTGCCGGATTGCTGGCTCGAGATCGTGATCAGCGAGGGCAAGAACCGCCAGGTGCGGCGGATGACCGCCAAGGTCGGCCTGCCGACGCTGCGGCTGGTGCGGGTAGCGATCGGGCCGTGGCACTTGGAAGGCCTGCAGCCGGGCGAACACCGGGTGCTGTCGGTGGACCTTGCCGATTTGCCGGGGGGCAGGCAAGCTATGACGCAGGCAAACGTTGGCCGAACGCCGCCACGCTCGACCGGGAAAAAGCCATCGGGTCATTCTCCGTCGACGCGCAGGCGCAAACCATAAAGACATGCGTCGGCCACGCACAAGGGAGAAACGAGGTCGATGCAGATTCCGGAATACTACAACCCGGTGGCGCGCGACATCGCGCAGGTGCTGGTAGAGGGCTTCAACAAGCACTACCGGCTGTTCCGCGAGACCGGGCGCTACGCCAAGACGCTGTTCGAGAACCAGGACTGGCCGGGCATCCAGCAGACCATCCGCGACCGCATCCAGTTCTACGACGACCGGGTCAGCGAAACGGTGCTGCGCCTGCGCCAGGAGTTCCACGCCGACCTGCTCGACGACGAGATCTGGCAGCAGAGCAAGCTGTACTTCATCGGCCTGTTGACCAACCACAAGCAGCCGGAGTGCGCCGAGACCTTCTTCAACTCGGTGTTCTGCCGCATCCTGCACCGCGACTACTTCAACAACGACTTCATCTTCGTGCGGCCGGCGATCGCCACCGACTACATCGAATCCGATCCGCCGACCTACCGCAGCTATTACCCGCGCACCGCCGGGCTGCGCCAGACGCTGCGCCAGATCGTCCGCGACTTCGGCTGGAACACGCCGTTCGCGCACCTGGCGCACGACATCGGCTGCGTGCTGCGCGCCGCGCTGACCCATCTGGGCGGCGAGTGGCCGGTGCTCGAGGCGAACCTGCAGATCCAGGTGCTGGCGACGCCGTTCTACCGCAACAAGGCGGCGTGGATCCTGGGCAAGGTGGTGAACGGCGGCACCAGCTACCCGTTCGCGGTGCCGGTGTTTCACGACGGTGAGGGACGGTTGACGCTCGACACGGTGCTGCTCGAGCCGTGGCGGATCGGCATCCTGTTCTCATTTAGCCGCGCCTACTTCCTGGTCGACATGGAAGTGCCGTCCGGCTACGTGCAGTTTCTGCGCTCGATGATGCCGACCAAGAGCAAGGGCGAGCTGTACACGATGCTGGGCCTGCAGAAGCAGGGCAAGAACATCTTCTATCGCGACTTCATTCACCACTTGCAGCACTCCAACGACAACTTCATCATCGCCCCGGGCATCAAGGGGCTGGTGATGCTGGTGTTCACCTTGCCGTCCTACCCCTATGTGTTCAAGCTGATCAAGGACGTGTTCGGCGGGCCGAAAGAAATCGACCACGCCACGGTGATGCGCAAGTACCAGCTGGTGAAGCAGCACGACCGGGTCGGGCGGATGGCCGACACGCTGGAGTTCTCCAACGTGGCGTTCCCGAAGGCGCGCTTCACCGCCGAGCTGTTGGCCGAACTGCGCGCGCAGGTGCCGTCGCTGCTCGAGGAGGACGAAGAACGCATCGTGATCCGCCACCTGTACATCGAGCGGCGGATGAAGCCGCTCAACCTGTACCTCGCGCAGGTGAACGCCGAGGAGAAGGCGCGCGCGGTGTGCGACTACGGCAACGCGATCAAGGAGCTGGCGTCAGCCAATATCTTCCCCGGCGACATGCTCTACAAGAACTTCGGCGTGACTCGCTATGGCCGGGTGATCTTCTACGACTACGACGAGATCGAGTACCTGACCGACTGCAATTTCCGGCGCATCCCCGAGGCGCCGAATCCCGAGATGGAGATGTCCGGGGAGGTGTGGTACCCGGTGGCGCGCACCGACGTGTTCCCGGAGGAGTTCGCTACCTTCCTGCTCGGCGACCCCGCGGTACGCCGGGTGTTCCTCGAGCATCACGGCGACCTGTTGACGCCGGAGTTCTGGCAGTCCCGGCAGGAGCGGATCCGTGCCGGCTTCATCGAGGACTTCTTCCCCTATCCGCAGCAGCTGCGCTTCGGCCAACCTCGCAGCGGCCGGGCGGCCTGAACGCGACAAGGGGAACCTCGTGGTTCCCCTTGTGTGCTGGCGACCGCCCCCTTGTTAGCGGGCGGGCTCCTCACAGCGATGGTCTTCGAAGTAGGCGACCGGGCCGGCGCTGGTCAGGCCGATATGGAAGCACGATGTGCTCGGTAGGGTCACGCCCGGCTGCTCGGCGGCGCGGACGATCTCGAACAGCACTTCCACTTCCTTGAAGCGTTTGGCGATCTTGACGTTGCCGGTCAGCCAGGCGCGGATCGCCTCGGCCTGCGGGTGCTCGTTGTCGATGGTCAGCTCGCAGCTGGGGCAGCTGACCAGGCCGACGGCGGGCGGAATCGAAATGGTGTTCTCGGCCAACTGCTGCTCAGCCTCGTTGCTGAACTTGGCCAGTTGGCGGCTGGCGCGGGCGCGGATGGCGGCCAGCGTCAAGCGGCCGTCCTTATTGCCCTGACCGAATAAACGTTCCAGCCCGGGATTCTTAGCACTCAAACTGATCTGCATGACGTAAAACTCCTGCTTTTCTTTTAACGACGAACCGATGTTGACTATAGAAAATCCCGATTCGGATGCCGGGCTTTTTTACGACTTGATGACGAACGGTTGCAATTGATAACGTGCGTTATCACTCGCGCCATGTTTTAAAAATAAGACATATTTTACAGATTGAAATGAAAAAATGACCGAGCGGTCGGCTCGGTCATTGTCAAGTGCAGAAGTGCTTTTTAAACAGCGGCTTAGACGGCTAGTTTCTTCAGTTCGTAGAGCAGCGCCAGCGCGTCGCGTGGGCTGAGACTGTCCGGGTCCAGGTCGGCGAGGCGCTCGAGCGCCGGGTGTGGCTCGTCGGCAACAGGCTCGATCACCGGTATGGCGAACAGGTCGGGCTGGCGATGCGCGCTGGCCGCCTGCGACTCCAGTTCGGCCAGGTGCCGGCGCGCCTCGCGGATCACCTTGCCCGGCACGCCGGCCAGTTGCGCCACCGCCAGGCCGTAGCTCTGGCTCGCCGGTCCGTCCTCGACATGGTGCAGGAACACGATGCTGTCCTTGTGCTCGACCGCGGACAGGTGCACGTTGGCGACCTGTTCGAACTCGTCGGCGAGCCGGGTCAGCTCGAAGTAGTGGGTGGCGAACAAGGTGTAGGCGCGGTTCTTGTCGATCAGCGCGCGCGCGATCGCCCAGGCCAGCGCCAGGCCGTCGAAGGTCGAGGTGCCGCGACCGACTTCGTCCATCAGCACCAGGCTGTGTTCGGACGAGTTGTTGAGGATGTTGGCGGTCTCGGTCATCTCGACCATGAAGGTCGAGCGCCCGCCGGCCAGGTCGTCCGACGCGCCGATCCGGGTGAAGATGCGGTCGACCACGCCGATCACCGCGCGGTCAGCCGGCACGAAGCTGCCAATGTGCGCGAGCAGCGTGATCAGCGCCACCTGGCGCATATACGTCGACTTACCGCCCATGTTCGGGCCAGTGATCAACAGCAGCTTGCGCTCGTCGGACAGGAGCGTGTCGTTGGCGATGAAGCGGTCGACCTCGGCCTCGACCACCGGGTGGCGGCCGTTCTCGATGGTTAGTTCGACGCCAGGCACGAATTCCGGCTCGACGTAGCCGAGCGTGTCGGCGCGTTCGGCCAAGGTGGCCAGCACGTCGAGCGTGGCGGTGGCCTGCGCGACCAGCTTCAGCTCGGCGATATGCACGGCCAGCGTATCGAGCAGCGCCTCGTACAGCTGCTTCTCCAGCATCAGCGCGCGGTCGTTGGCCGACAGCGCCTTGTCCTCGAATTCCTTCAGCTCCGGGGTGATGTAGCGCTCGGCGTTCTTCAGCGTCTGGCGGCGGCGGTAGTCGTCCGGCACCTTGTCGCCCTGCGCCTTGGTCACCTCGATGTAGAAGCCGTGCACCCGGTTGTACTCGACCTTCAGCGTGCTGATGCCGGTGCGCTCCTTTTCGCGCGCCTCGAGCTGCAAGAGGAAGTCACCGCAGTTCTGCTGGATCGCGCGCAATTCGTCGAGCGTCGGCGAGTAGCCGTGGTTTATCACGCCGCCGTCGCGTAGGAAGGTGGCCGGCTCCGGCAGCACCGCGCGGGCGAGCAGCGCGGCGACCTCCGATTCGCGCGGCAGCACCGCGGCGAGCTGTTGCAGCAGCGGGCTGTCGAGCCGTTCGGCCAAGGTCCGAGTGGCCTCCAGCGCGGTCAGGCTGTCGCGCAAGGCGGCCAGGTCGCGCGGCCGGGCGCTGCGCAGCGCGACGCGGGCGGTGATGCGCTCGACGTCGCCGACCTCGGCGAGGCTGCCACGCACCTCCTGCCAAGCGTCGCGCAGCACGCGCACCGCGGACAGCCGTTCGGCCAACTTGCCGTGGCGGCGGATCGGGTGGTGCAGCCAGTGCGCCAACAGGCGGCTGCCCATGCTGGTGGCGCAGCTGTCGAGCAGGGACAGTAGCGTCGGGCTCGCCTCGCCGCGGATGGTCTCGGTCAGCTCCAGGTTGCGGCGGGTGGCGGCGTCGAGCCGGATCAGCTCGCGCGCGTCCTCGACCGCCAGCGTGGCGATGTGGCTGGGCTGCACGCCCTGGGTCGACTTGACGTACTCGAGCAGCGCGCCGGCGCAGCCGATCGCGACATGCATGCCGTCGACGCCGAAGCCGGCCAGGTCGCGGGTGCCGAAGTGGCGGGTCAGCGTGGCGGTCGACGACTCGGCGTCGAACTGCCAGGCGGGCAGGCGCTGGCTGGGGATGCCCAACTGGGCCAGCAGCGGAATCTCCAGTCCGTCCGGCAGCACGATCTCGGCCGGGCGCAGTCGCTCCAGCTCGCTGGCGAGCTCGTCGACGCTGGTCTGCTGCAGGCGGAATTCTCCGCTGGCGAGCGAGATCCAGCCGAGGCCGAGCGTGCCGCGGATGCTGTTCAACGCCAGCACGCGGTTGTCTCGCTTATCGTCGAGCAAGGCTGCATCGGTCAGCGTGCCCGGCGTTACCACCCGCACCACCTTGCGCTCCACCGGCCCCTTGGCGAGCGCGGGGTCGCCGATCTGCTCGGCGATCGCCACCGACTCGCCGAGCTTCACTAGGCGCGCCAGGTAGCCCTCGGCCGCGTGGTAGGGCACGCCGGCCATCTTGATCGGGACGCCGGCGGTGGCGCCGCGCGTGGTCAGCGTGATGTCGAGCAGCCGCGAGGCTTTCTCCGCGTCCTCGTAGAACAGCTCGTAGAAGTCGCCCATGCGGTAGAACAGCAACTTGTCCGGATGGTCCCGCTTGAGCGAGAAGTATTGCGCCATCATCGGGGTATGGGCGGGGGCCTTGTCTTTGTTCACTGCACGGTCCATGGCTTGAAAGCGGTTTGATTTCGATAGCCGGCCATTCTACCGGAGCTCGCGGGCCGGATGGCTGTAGCGCGCATCGGCGGGCTTGGCCGAAGCCACAAGCAACAACGCCCTGCACGGGGCAGGGCGTTGCGATTGGGGAAGGGTGAAGCGGTCAGCCCTTCAAGTGCGGCGCGAAGGTGTGCAGCAGCTGGGCCAGTACCTTCGGGTTGGCGGCGACGATGTCGCCGGTCTCCAGCCAGCTGTCTTCACCGGCGAGGTCGGTGACGATGCCGCCGGCTTCCTGTACCAAGAGTGCGCCCGCGGCGATGTCCCACGGCTTCAGGTTGAATTCGAAGAAGCCGTCGACACGGCCGCAGGCCACGTTGGCCAGATCGAGCGCGGCCGAGCCTTCGCGACGGCCGCCGGCGGTCTTCGCCAGCACGTCCTTCAGCATCGCGAGGTAGGTGTCCATCATCGACTGGTTGACCACCGGGAAGCCGGTCGCGATCAGGCATTCGTTCATGTTGATGCGCTTGGAGACGCGGATGCGGCGGTCGTTCAGGAACGCGCCGACGCCACGGCTGGCGGTGAACAGGTCGTTGCGGTTCGGATCGTAGACGACCGCTTGCTGGATCTGGCCCTTATGCGCGAGGGCGATCGAGACCGCGTATTGCTGGTGACCGTGCAGGAAGTTGGTGGTGCCATCGAGCGGGTCGATGATCCACTCGTATTCGGACTGGCCCATGCCTTGCGCGCCGGATTCTTCGGCCAACACGCCATGCTTCGGATACGCTTCGAGAATGGTCTCGATAATCGCCGTTTCGGCATTGCGGTCGACTTCGGACACGAAATCGTTGGCTTTCTTCTTTTCGAAGCGGATCACGTCGACGTTCAGCGAAGCGCGCTGGATCACGGTGGCTGCACGGCGCGCGGCCTTCACCGCGACATTGAGCATGGGATGCATGTCTGGCCTTTTCTACACGGTCTGACGCCGCCGGCCCGAGCGTCGGGCGGCCTGCGTCGTTACAATACGGGTTAAGGAACGATAAAACCCGCGCTGGCGCGGGTCTTTGTAATATGGCCGACATTGTACGCGACAATCACTCATGAATAAACCCGAAGTCCCTGATTTTTTAAAGAACATTCGCGTCGTGCTGGCACGCCCGAGCCACCCCGGCAACGTCGGTTCGGCCGCCCGCGCGATGAAAACCATGGGGCTGACCAACCTGTATCTGGTCGAGCCCAAGGCGTTCCCGCATCCCGAGGCCGACACGCTCGCCTCCGGCGCGGTCGACGTGCTGCAGCGTGCCACCGTCGTCCCGACCTTGGCCGAAGCGCTGGCCGGCGTCACCATCGCCTGCGCGCTGACCAGCCGCCGCCGCGAGTTGACCACCCCGCTCGCCACCCCGCGCGAGGCGGTGCCGGAATTGCTGGCGCGCGCCAAGGCCGGCGAGCAGGTGGCGCTGGTGTTCGGTAACGAGACCTTCGGCCTGTCGATCGACGAGGTCGAGCTGTGCAACCGGCTGGTGACGATCCCGGGTAACCCGGACTATTTCTCGCTGAACCTGTCGCAGGCGGTGCAGGTGCTGTGCTACGAGCTGTTCAGCCAGGTCGAGATGCCGCTGCCGCACCTCGAGCAGGAATCGCTGCCGGCGACGCACGACGAGGTGGAAGGCATGCTCGGCCACCTGGAAAGCGCGATGGCCAAGAGCGGCTATTTCGAGCGCCGCAACAGCGAGAGACTGATGCGGAGGATGCGCCGGTTGTTCGGCCGCGCCAGCGTCGAACGCGAGGAAATCGACATCCTGCGCGGCTTCTGGAAGCAGGTCGAACGTACCGCCGACAAGGCTAACGATAAGGACTAAGCCGATGAACGTCGCGCTCGACGCGCTGTGGTGGCGCTTGCAGCACCAGCAGGTTCGCGATCTGGCGGCGCTGTTGACCGCGCCGGCGCCGTGGCTGACCGGGCGCGAGTTGTCGCTGCCGACGCTATTGGGCGAGCACGGCTTCCGCTACCTGTTGGCGCTCGACGCCGACTCGGCGCCGCTCGCCGCCTGGCTGGCCGAAGAGCCGGTAAGCCGGCTCGGCCGCTACGCCGAACGGCTGTTGATGTTCTGGTTCGCCAACGCGCCGCATTGCCAGCTGGTGTCGGCCAACCTGGCGGTGCACGACGGCAAGGACACCGTCGGCGAGTACGACTTCCTGGTGCGCATCGACGGCGAACCGTGGCATCTGGAGCTGGCCTGCAAGTACTACATGATGCTCGGCGACGGCCCGGATACGCTGGTCGGGCCGAGCCTGCGCGACGCCTGGCGCATGAAGTACCACAAGCTGCACCACCAGCTCGGCCTGTCCGGGCGCGGGCCGGGCCGGGCGGCGCTGCCGGACGGTTTCGCCGGCGCGCGCTGCGCCTCGGTGCTGCGCGGCACGCTCTGCTACCGCGACGGCCCGTGGTTGGCCGAACCGCTGTCGCCGTTGCAGTGGCACGGTTGGTGGCGCCCGCTCGGCGAGGCGTGGCCGGTCAGCCGCGACGACAGCCGCTGGGTGTGGCTGCCGCGGCTGCGCTGGCTATCGCCGGCGCGGGTCGACGAGGCGTTTGTGCAGACGATGCCGGCGCTGCAGGCGCAACTGGCCGGCAACGACGTGCCGCAGCTGGTCGCCGAATGCGAGAAGCGCCCGGACGGCCATTGGCATGAGATCGCGCGCGGCTTCGTGGTGCCGATCGGCTGGCCCAACCCGGAGCGGCTCGACGCGCTGCTGCGCCGCGCCGGCACGCTGGCCTGAGCGGCCTGTCGCAGTCGGCCGCCTAGCTGCTAGCCAGGCTTCGTTCTCTGCCGAGCCGGGCATGCACGCGGCTGACTCTATAGGCCGCCCGTTCGGCCAACTTTGGTCTCACTTCCCTTCCCACGCGGCAGGCACTGCCGCCTTCCTACATTGCGATGCAGTTGGATCCCTATGGGCCTTCCCGGGCACGACTGTTTCACGCCTAGCCTAGCCATCCCGACGTTGCTGTCCTGCATCACGCCTTGTTCTGTCAGCGGCTGTAAGCCCAACGGCATCGCTCCGCTGGGGTTTTTAAGCATCGCTTAACGGTCCGTACGACGGCCGGGTAGTACGTGGTTCTTGGGCTTGATATTGATCTGGTTTCTCCTACAACTATGAATTGTCAGCATCTAATTTGATTTGCAAGAAGAATAATTCTCAATGTGAGAATGTAGTGTCGCTAACAAAGCCGGCGTAGCGATCCCGGTTAGGCATGCAGCCGCAGACAGAACAAGGCATACGGCAGTTTAGGACAGTAATGCCGAGATGCTCTTGTGGGCGGCTTTTCTTGTTTGATGGTGGAGGGGGAGCAATGAAGGACAGGAATCTTAAGTATTCTGCATGGCAGCTAGCGTTGCTCGCGCCGCTGGCGGCGACCCCCGTCATCGCTGGGGCGGCGGGAAAAACCGTCGCGCAGCTGGAAAAAGAAATGGCGGCCCTGCAGTCCGAGAATCAGACGCTGGAAGCCAGGCTCAAAGCACTCGAAAGTCGCTGGGCTGCCATGACCTCCAGCCCTCAAAAGACAGTTAGGCCAGCGGCCGCGCCTGCGGCTGCGGCTGCTGGCGCGGTAGCGAGCGCCGCTGCTGCGCCAGGCACTGAGACAACACCGGCCGTCATCCACAGTGCTGCCGCATCAACGACCAAAACAGTCGATGAGGTGCCGAAAAGCGTTGAAGACATCTATCAGAATGCCAGCGGATTTTTTGAGTCCGGCAAATTCTCGATCGAGCCGGGTTTTTCCTATAGCTACTATGATACGCACGAGCTAAAGCTGAATGGCTTTCTCGCATTAGATTCGATCTTTTTGGGAAGTATCAATATCGATCGTATCAAAAGCAATACCTATACCTTCGACGTGACAACCCGTTATTCACCCTCCCCCCGTTGGCAGTTTGACATCAATGTTCCCATGGTCGGTAGGGACGCCTCGTATTTCTCTGGAGGAGCAGGAGGGTCATCCACAACCTTGTCAGAAGCCAAACGGAATCAGGATCCAAGGCTCGGCGACGTTTCGGTGGGTATTTCTTACAAGTTGGTTAAAGAGAACGTCGATAGGCCTGACATCGTCGGCAGTGTCAGAGTGAAGGCGCCAACCGGGAAAGAACCTTACGGGATTAAGGTCAGGCCAACCCCCGGTAACAACAATCTCTCCGTTCCGGACGAAATGCCAACCGGGAATGGTTTGTGGGGAGTTACGACAGGGGTGTCGTTTGTCAAGACAGCTGATCCGGCCGTTGTATTTGCTAATCTGGGTTACACGTATTATTTTGACAAGCATTTCGAGGATATCAGCTCGAACCCTAAGGAACATATTGGCGGTTCGATTAAGTTGGGCAATAGCTGGCAATTGGGTGCCGGTGTGGCCTTTGCCCTCAACGATCGGTTAAGTATCGGCATGTCTTATGCTCAGCAGTTGGGGGAACGGAGCAAAACCAAGGTGGATGGTGGAAGTTGGCATAGCGTAGCGGGTAGCCAGGCGAACGCGGCCAATATAAACCTTGGCCTGACTTATGCGATAAGTAGACATTTCTCCATCATCCCTACGGTGGCCTTTGGCTTGACGCCTGACTCGCCGAATTACTCGGTCTCGATGAAGTTTCCTTATACGTTCTAGCGTGAAAGGAAGTGAGGTAGTTATGTTGCCCAAACAGATCGTGGTGATAGGGGGCGAAAATGAGCCTGATTTTCTTGAGACGTTGGCGAGTGAGGGTTGGAGTGTCCAGCTTGTCCGTAACCTCGCCAACCTCAGTGCGCTGAACCGTCATACCGATAGCACGGCGTGCGGCCTACTCCTGGTCGACTCACGGTTTGAGAAGCAGTTGCCTCGCTTGCGTAATGTGTTGCTGTCGACGGAATTCGAATGGGTAGTGCTACTGGAGCAGCACCAGCTGGAAATGCCGGAAGTCAGGCAGTTTGTTGATGAATGCTGCTACGACTTTCATCATCGCCCTATCGATGCGAAGCGGCTACTGGTCACGCTGGGGCGTTTGCGTGGCAAGGCGTTGCTGCGACACCGGCAATACGACGTAGAAGTCCCGGTGGGTGAATTGATCGGTGAGCATCCGGTCATGGTGCAGTTACGACGAAACGCGCAAAGAATTGCCCGTAGCCATGCAAACGTGCTGATCACCGGGGAAAGCGGGACGGGTAAAGAGCTGGTGGCTCGGACGATTCATCGGCTGTCGGATCGCAGCCATGCCGTTTTCCAAGCGGTCAATTGCGGCGCGTTGCCGGGAAGCCTCGTCCAATCCGAATTGTTCGGTTACGAGAAGGGCGCATTTACCGGTGCCAACGAGCGACGGCTGGGCCGTATCGAAGTCGCTTCGGGCGGCACGCTGTTTCTCGATGAAATCGGCGACATGGCGCTGGAAGCCCAGGCCAATCTGCTGCGCTTCTTGCAGGAAGGGACGATCGAACGGCTTGGATCGCCCCATCCAATCGGGGTGGATGTGCGGGTGGTGGCGGCCACGCACGTTGATCTGATTGAGAAGGTCAAGCGTGGCGAGTTTCGCGAGGATCTTTATTATCGGCTCAACGTTTGCACTATCCATATTCCGCCGTTGCGTGAGCGCCCTTCGGACATCATGCCGATCGCGCAGCACCTGATTGCCCGCCACGCCGAGAACCTCGGGGTGCCAAAGCGCCGCCTTAGCAGTGAGAGTGCTCAGGCGCTACTCAACCATTCCTGGCCAGGAAATGTCCGAGAGCTGACCAATCGGCTCAGCCAAGGCCTGGTCATGAGTACCGGACGGTTTATCAAGCCAAAAGATATGGGACTGGGGCAGGGTAATGAGCCGCTGATTTACCCGCTGGGTAAGGAAAGAGAAAGTGCCGAACGCGAGGTGCTGCGGATAGCCCTGGCGCTCAATCAGGGTAACCGTAGCAAGGTGGCGCGTTCGCTGGGGGTGTCGAGGGCGACGCTGTACCGCTTGCTGAATAAGCACCAGCTGCTTGATGCCATTGATGCGACATAAGACTAGCTGGCGAATACGGCCTGAGGAGGGAATAAAAGCGCGGCACCTTGTGTTAAGAGCCGCTAACAAAATTTCTCGACAAACCGTAAGCAAATCAAGGAGCAGGCGAGCTTCAATAGAGCTTAATGCGTATCCAGCCGTCGTTCGAAGCGGATGCGCAACTTGCCGAACCCCGCCAACCAAGCATGAGTTCATTCGACCACCCAACGGTGACGGCCAGGCCGTTCACGGCGGTTGACGCCACGACGGGTAATGCGCGCTTTGATGCCCCGTCGTCGAAGATGGTCGCGACAACGGAAGTAATCGTGCCCTTGTCCGCATGCAGTCGGTCTGGCCGCTGTCGAGGTTTGCCCGGTAAGCCGGGAACGGCCGGGATGGCATCAACTAATGACTCAAACACCATCGAGGCATGCCGGTTGGCGCCGGGAATACACAGCGCCAAGGGGAGACCTCGGCCATCTACAACAATGTGCCGTTTGCTGCCGAGCTTGCCACGGTCGGTGGGGTTGGGGCCGGTTTGTTGGCCCCCGGGGGCTGGCAACGCTGGCCCCGTCAATGCTGGCTCGGCTCCAATCGATTTGGTCGCATTGCCGAAGCTGGGTGAGCAACGCCAGATGGAGCTGGTCCCAGAGGCCTTGCTCCTGCCAATCCAGCAGCCGTCGCCAGCAAGTCATGCCGCTGCCGAACCCCAGTTCCTTGGTAAGTCTTCCCAAGGGATGCCGGTGGTGAGCACGAACAGGATGCCGTTGAGGGCGGCTCGATCATCCAGGCGGGGACGACCTTTGCCACGACGGCGAGGTGGCATGGGGAGCAGCGGTTGTAGCGATTTCCACAGTTTCTGGGTGACAAGTTGACGTCTCATGCCCATCTACAAGGCTTAGCGCCAACTTGTCCTGCCGATTTTTGTTCGCGGCTCTAAGAATGCCGTCCAATCAGCAATATGTCATTAGTGGCAATATTAAGCGCCATAAAATGATGAATGGCAGCACTAATTATTAAGAAAAGTATTTCGAAACCAATTTGGCAGTGTTATTGCATAAAAGATTGTGCTTGGGTTGCCGCATGCCCGTCGAGTTCACCACACCCAAAGAGGGTGTGTCTAAGTAACTGCATCCATTTGGTTAGCAATTTACCATACAGCTTAAAGACGAAAAGATTAGCGGTTATGGGCCTCACTCGCTTCACGGATGGGAGCTTAGGGAAATGAACAGGACCATTATCATTGAGCGGCCACCCTGCTACGTCACCTGCCTGGTTGCTGCATACATAGTAAGCGGGCTTTGGTATCTCGGCTGGCGTGCAACCACAATTAATTGGAACGCCATACTGATTTCTGTTCCATTGTATGTCGCCGAGCTATTCGGCTTCGTCAGCGGCTTAATGTATGTCATGATGACCTACCGTCTAAGCGTTCGCCATTCCCCCCCTCCTATGTCTGACGCGGTGGTCGATGTATTCATAACGACTTACAACGAGTCTGTCGATTTGGTCCGTCGAACGCTCCTCGCCGCAAGGAACATGGAGCACCCACATGTCACATGGCTTTTAGACGATGGCAATCGCGAAGAGATGCGCACCCTTGCCGCAGAGCTGGATTGTGAGTATTTGGCGCGAAGTGAAAACATTAATGCGAAAGCTGGAAATTTAAACAACGCTCTGAAATACAGTGCAGCAGCGTTCATAGCCGTTTTTGATGCGGATCATGCACCGCGCAGGGATTTCTTGTTGAAGACCTTGGGTTATTTCCACGACTCAAAAGTAGCGTTCGTGCAAACGCCACAAGACTGTTATAACGTTGATTCGTTCAATCACCGCTTAATAGGCGAAAGATTTTGGAACGAGCAATCGCTGTTTTTTAAAGTTATCCAACGAGGCAAGGACACTTGGAATGCCGCGTTTTTCTGTGGCAGCTGTGCGTTAATACGGAGGTCCTCGCTCGATGCCATCAATGGTTTTGCTACTGGGACGGTCACAGAGGATGTTCACACTTCCATAAAACTTCATAAGCTAGGTTACCGCTCGGTGTACCATGCCGAAACATTGGCGTACGGACTGGCGCCCCACAGCATCGAACCGTTCCTCAAACAAAGAATACGTTGGGGCACGGGAGGCATGCAGGTATGGAGGAAGGAGCGCATCATATTTGGCCAAGGCCTATCGCTTGCGCAAAAAATAAGCTATTTGGCATCAATACTTATTTACTTCGAGGGGTGGCAAAAGCTAATCTTTTTCCTGACCTCACCAGTCGTATCCTTTTTTGGCGTACTCCCTATCGTTGCACCGATAGGAAAATTCATCGCTTTTTTCTCATTGTATTATCTCCTGTCAATACTCTTATACCTCGAGTTAGGAAGAGGCTACGGTGCGATTTTTCTAAGCGAACAGTACTCGATGGTGCGCTTTTTTGCGTATATATCGACGGTCGCAGGACTTTTCCGTAAGAAAATGGACTTCTCCATAACCAGCAAAGATCTATCGAAAACCGGGAAAACATGGCTTTGGCTTTTCCCATCACTCTTTGTTGCACTACTTGCTGTTATCAGCATTCCAGTAGGGCTGTTCAGGATGAAAAATGGCACCATTCCTGTGGGGGCTGGAGTCGCAAACATTTTTTGGGCAGCCACTACAGTGACAACTGGATTAGCCCTTAGTTGGTTCAGTTGTCGACGCGCGAAAAATAAACGAAACGAGTACCGCTTCCCGCTGCACATTCCCATTACACTGACACTACACGGTCAACATTATTTGGGGCTGACTTCCAACTTATCCTCGGATGGAGCCCTATATAGGGGCGAAGCTGCCCCGACCGTATCGCTCAATGACAGAGTCGGTGTGAAAATCCATCTTCCCGGTGTTGCTGTTCAAGGCGAGGCAGTTGTCACCTTTATCAATACCGACGATTCTCCGATACAGAGAAGCGACAACCATCTTGGCTTGCACTTTGAATGGAGCTCTGCGGAAGCGCACCATTCATTAGAGCAGTTTCTTTTTGGCAACAGCCTTCAGTTCGAATTGGGACAACTCAGAGAGCTTCACCCCCCGCCGTTGGTGCGGTTAATTGAAGCGCACCAGCAAGGCGTCGAACCCCTGGCTTCTCAGCTGCGATGGGCACCCGGCTTGCTAGTCCGAGTACGAAGCGAGCCCCAGGTACCAGTAGCTGTTGCTTATACCCAAAGAGTCTCAGGTGATGCGCCATACATGGTTGTTAGTCACGTCGATCTCGGCAAAAACACCAAGGGACTACTCAGACAGGGGCTGCTTGACAGTCACAGTGACCAGCTCATCAGCCTGAGCCCTTGCGGCAAGCTGGAAACCCCTACCGGGCAAATTCATCTCTACAGTATTGCTTCTCAACATTGCTTCGCTCGCGATAACCACACAGACACAGGAAGACAATATGCTCTGCAAAAAAACGACCAATCAATTGTTTTTTTATGGATTAGAAATCACGGCCACCACTTGCGTACTGCCGTTCAACAGCACTGCAATGGCAGTCCAACCATTAGTTTTTGCAGGCGCATCATTCGCCGAGCAAGGTGAGCGTTACGAATATGTCTTTTTTCAAGCCAGTCTCTGACGAAGCGGCTTGTGATTAGCGACTACTACTATCGCTTGAAGGGGAGCTTATTCTCATAGTGACCTTCCCCCATTCAGGGAACCAGAGATAAGTTAGCAATCTGGTCGACTTGGGGTTGATGTTGTTCCCGGTATTGCACCGGGGCCAGGTAGTTCAAGGCACTATGTGGCCGGACATGATTGTAGTCCTGCCGCCAGTGCTCGATGGTGGCCCTTGCGTGATTCAGATTGTGAAACACCGACTGATTCAGACACTCCTCGCGCAACCGACCATTAAAGCTCTCAATGAAGGCGTTCTCCACCGGCTTGCCAGGGCGGATGAATTGCAGCGTCACGCCGTGGCGATGTGCCCATTCATCCAATACCCGACTAGTAAATTCCGGGCTGTTGTCGACTTGGATCAATGCCGGACGACGCCCACACACGCGTAGCTGTTCCAGTATCCGCGGCACTCTGGCTCCCGACAGCGAATGGTCGACTTCAATCCAGACCGCCTCTCGATGCCATGTGTCCACGATGGTCAGTATCCGGATGCGTCGACCATTCCAAAGGCAGTCGGCCACGAAGTCCATCGCCCAACGCTGATCGGGCCCGGCAGCCAGTGGCAGCACCACGCGCAGATGACTAGGGCGCTTCTTGCGCCGACGCAAGCGCAGCGACAAACCTTCTTCGCGGTAAAGCCGTTCCACCCGCTTGTGGTTGATGCGCCAACCTTCTCGCTGCAGCAACGCGTGCAAACGTGGTGCGCCAAAGCGCCGTCGTTGTTCGGCCAGTTCACGCAAGCGCTGACGTAATGCCGCATTGGGATCGGGTGAAAGTGGGCGTCGCAGTGTGTTGCGAGCGATCTGCACCAAGGCACAGGCCCGTCGTTCCGAAATACCGTGCGTGGCCATGAGCTGGCGGGCTGCGGCACAACGTTGGGCGGGCCGGCTCAGTTTTTTGCCAGGACTTCCTTGAGCATCTGAATGTCGAGGGCCTGATCGGCGGCCAGCCGCTTGAGCCGGTTGTTCTCCTCTTCGAGCCGCTTGAGACGGCGCGCTTCGGACACGTCCAGGCCGCCGAACTTGGCGCGCCACTTGTAGAAGGTAGCGTCGGAGATGCCGTGCTTGCGGCACAGCTCGGCAGCAGAAAGGCCGGCTTCTGCTTCTTTGAGGACGGCGATGATCTGTTCTTCGGTAAAATGGGACTTGCGCATGCTGGCTCCTTGGCCGTCATGCTAACTAATTCTTGGTATATCTGGATGGGGGAAGGTCAATAGGATAAAAACTGGGGGGCTTACCTTTGGATTTAGTAGCGGTGCAAGGAAGACAAATGGTCAGCCCCGATCGTTTATGTGGGAGTAGAACTGAACAAGGCTTTGTCTTTTTAGCGAAACTTAGAGTCGCTAACAAAACTCAGCGAAGCGGTCCCAGCTAGGCGTCCTGCCGCAGACAGTACAAGGCATACGGCAAGGCAGGACAACAACGCTGGGAGGGTTTTGTTAGCGGCTCTAAACAAGATGCCGCGCTTTTGGTTTTTGCTGGCTTTGTTTACCGGATCTTAATGCATGCCGGGTAGCCCTATGAGCATGTGTTGGGCGTTGGCGGTGCTGGAGTGAATGTCGCTGATCGCGTTCGGATTGAGCGTGACGGAGATATTCAGGTTGTTGCGGGTCACCGTCCCGTCGGTATTGATCCGGGTGAATTGCTGAAGCTGGCCCTGGCCGATGCTCTGGGTCAGGCTGCCCTTGTCTCCCATGTCGACCTGGCTGGTCAGCTTGTTGCCCGACAGCGTCACCCCCTCGCCTTGCGAGGGCTTCCAACCCGCACCCGGGGTCGACTGTGCGGTGTTCCCGGCGTCCCCGGTGCGAATGGTAATGCTCACCTGGTTGCCGGAGTTGTTGTTATTGCCGCCGATCTGGTTGACTTGGGTGACGCCTTGAACGGTGTTGTTGGTCACCGTCAGCCCGCCTTGTGAGCCGGAGTTCCCCGATGGTGTCCCCGATCCGTTCAAGCTGTAGGTCGTCACCGTGGGGGAGAAGCGGGCGCTCGGCGTGCCTTCCAGGACCACGGCGGTGCCACGTTGCGTGCCGTCCGGAGCGCTCCAGGTGGAAGCCATTTCGATGCCGAAGTGCATAATTTCCCCGGCATCGATGTAACGGCCTCTCAGGGTGTCGAGTGCCTGGTCGCTGACATAGGCGATCGGCTCGAGTAGGCCGGCATTCGCCGTCCCGATTCCGCCCAGTGCCACTAGCAGTCCATGCACTAATATTAACCGTCGCATGATGGTCTCCTCCCTTCGAGCCACTAACAAAAATCCCTTGGCGTTGTTGTGCTGCCTTGCCGTACTACTCGTAACTGTCTGCGGCAGCACGCCTAACCAAGGTCGCTACGCTGATTTTTGTTAGCGGCCCTTAGCTGGACGTGTAAAGAATCCGTCTAGAAAAAGTCGCTGTGCTGGAAGCCGAATTCCAGCAATTCGGCGATCGGCACCGGTTGGCCCATGTTCGTAATCGCGTTGCGTGCCGACAGAGTGCTTGATGCCCCCAGCAGGGGGGTGTCCAGGCGGTAACCTTTTCCGGCCAAGACCAGCAACACCCCGTTCCATTGCTTCTTGAACGTGTCGGTGGCTACGGTCCGGTTGCCAACCGCCGGGTCCGCCAGATACACCCAGTCTCTGGTGTAGGACTTCAGAATGGCGAAGTGCTTGTAGCCGCCGATGTCGATCAGGACGATGGCCGGCAGTTTCAACTGGGCCAAGCGGCTCGCGTCCAGCAGAAAGCCGCTGGCGCGCAGGCCGATGTGATTGGCGTAGTGCTTCATGTCCAGCATCGAGAAGCCGTCCCTGCGCACCGTTTCCGGATTGGCGCCGGCCATCATGCCGGCGATCACTTCTTCTTCGCTGACCGGCCGGTTGAAGCCATAACGAAGCAGCGTCGCCATGGTCGCGGCGCCGCAGCTGAAATCGGTTTTCTGTTCGACGACGTTGGTAAAGCGAAGGTCGCGCAGGCTTTTCACCCGTTTTACCGGCTGATCCAGCCCGGTGTAGCCCGGAACGATCATGCTGGCCGAAACGGCCAGGGCGGAGTGCGCCAGCAGGGTCAAAGCCAGCAAGAAATGGGGCGGCAGAACGCGTCGTGTCATAGTAAATACCCGGCCCCAATCATGAGGCCGGGTCCTCCTCGAGATAAGCATCGTTCAAAGGGGCACTCTTATTTCGATGAGGATGAGGAGGCGATGGCCAGCAGGTTAGCCTGCTGGTTGCCGAAGCCGGCGGCCACGTTCACCCCGATATTGCCAGTGTTGCTGTTCATCGAGCCGTCTACAGTGGCGGTGTTAGTCACATCGTGGAATTCATAGTCCCAGCCATCGATCACCTGGAAGCCACCGGCGATGGCCTTCGCCAGATCGGTCATCTCGGTGCTGGCAATGGCCACCGCGTTGCCCTGCTGGTTGTTCATGCCGGCGGCGATGTTCACCCCGACAACGCCGGTGTTGTCGTTGGCCGACTCTTCCAGGGTGGCCGTATATTCTGCCGAAGCCTCCTCATCGCCTTGTTGATCCCAACTAACACCGGTCATGATTTGGGCACTGGCGGCGTGAGCGTCGATCAGCTCGATCGGGTCCACTTTTTCCTCCTCGTCGCCTGCGAAGCTGGCTTGATAGGCGAGGGCGAGCGTGTTCTTCTGCTGGTTGCCGACGCCGGCCGCGGCGTTGACAGTGGCGTTGCCCGCGTTTCTAGAAACCGAGCCGTCCTCGATCTCGGCCGTGCCTGTATCGCTACCGAAGTCTTGATTACTGCTCTGGATCATTTGCTCGAAGCCCGAATCGGCGGCGGCGACCCTAGCAGAATCATCATCTTCCATGGAGTTGTTGTTGGACGCGATGGCCACCTCGTTGGCCTGCTGGTTGGCAACGCCGCCGGCGACGTTCAGAGCGGCAACGCCCGAGTTGTCATTCACGCTGTCTTCGACGGAGGCGGTAGCCGGGTCGTTGCCGCCACCACCCCCTTCGAAATTGAGCAGTTTCTGCGTATCGCGGGCGGACGCGACCGCGCCCTCGTCGGTCGTGAGTTCCTTCTCGATGTTCAATTCGACGTCGACCGTCAGCTCATTATTGATCTCGGTTTCACTGGTGTCCTCGAAGTTGTAGGACGGGTCGTTGTTGACGGTAATGTTGTTGTTGACGTTAAGGTTGGTACTTGTCTCAGCATGAGCAGCACCGTAGATGCCGAGCAAGGCGCTGAAGAGCAGAGTGTATTGAAGCGAGCATTTCATGTTATTTCTCCAGTTTGCTTTAGAAGACCACACACCAGGCGCGGGTGCGTGGGTTAATGGCCCAGAGGCTGGGCAACTACATTCACCGTCACCGCGTTGACGGCTTGATTCATTACCCCGGCAACTTGATTTATTTGAACAATGCCCGAGGTGTCCTGAAAGGCTGTATCGGCGATAAAGGTTTTATTGTTGCGTGCTAGTTTATTCTGTGCGGTTTTGCTTTCACCGGTGGCATTAGCTTTTAGCAGGGCGGCGTTATCCAAGGTATAGATCGTGTTTTGGGTATTGCCAGTGCTTTTTCCGGTGGTGAAATTAATCGTGGCCTGATTGTTGGTTTGGTTAAATGCGCCGGCACTCTGGTTGATGCCGAGGATGCCGTGGCTATGGGAAAAGGAGCTGCCGCCAATAATGGCGCTATGCGGGTATTTTTTTATCGCGTCGACGACGGCCAAGGCCTCTTTGTCCAAGAAGATCGATTGGCTGGCCTCCGATAACGCTAGGCCTGCTTCGCCGCCTATTGCCAGGCTGCGCAGGTTGAGTTGCTGATTGCCGACGCCCGCTGCCTGGTTTAGCGAGGTAATCCCGGTATTGCTTTCGCCGCTATTAATAATGTTGGCCGTGTCGTCGGCAAAGCAGCAGGTCGCGGCCATCAAGACTGGTAAAATAATAAGCGTGCGTGTCATGATATTCTCCGGTCGGCGGCGCGCAATGATGCTGCCATCCCGCTGACTTGGTTGCGTTATTACCTGCCGAATGCCTGAGTGAGGGTATTCGATATGGTTGAGGTAGCCGCCGTAATGGAATGACTTATGCTGCCGCCGCCAGAACCGCCCAAACTGGAGCCGAGCGGGCTTTGGGGCAGCGAGCCGGCATTGGAGCCTGTGGCGCTGGTAATCAGCGAGGCGATGCCCGAGTCGGCCATACCGGCAGACCTGGGCGGGTGGCCCGTGCTGGTGCTGGCCAGCAGGGCCTCGTCGAGCGCCCGGGTCTGGGCTGCGAACTTATCGGTGGCCGATAAGACGGTTGCTGCCGGCGAGGTCTCCACCGTCGATGGGTGAGTGCTACGGGGCAAGTCCGGGCGATAGGCGATGCGGTCGGCAACTGGTCTGGTGATGACGATCGGCGCCGAATAGTTATCGCCGCTGCCCGGCGCGGCCAGCACGGACTGGCAGAGCGGCACAAACAGCATGGACAAGGCGACGAGCCCGGTTCTGCGCTGGTTCATCTCACACTCCCAAGAAGCATTTTTCCTGCTGCTTCTTATGCATGTGCCGTGCCAGCCATTCGGAAGCCTTATCCGGTAAGGACGGGTGAATAGCGAGAATTTGGGGTGGGGTGGTTTTGTGCCGTTTTTGAAACAACTTTCGGGGCAATTGGGGGGGGCAATGCTCCGGCAAGGCTTCAGACGCGTTGGCTTAGAGTGCGGCGTGTTGATTTGGCGCGGGTTTGAGGGGGCGTACAGGTGGGCGTTTGTGTTTCAAGGATGAGAATCAGATACTTGAGCGCAACGCAGAAGATGCCCTCGGCGCTGGCTGCAATGGCATGACCGCGGCTTGAACGCGCCTCTCGATAAGAGCTGTGGCTTGGGCTATAGCGAACGAAAGAAGTTCCTTTATCCGATGCCCCCCGTTCTTAGAGCCTGTTCAGAATCTGTCGCGAGCGGGCCTCAGCGGGGTGAAGAGCAGCGCAGAAACCGGAATGGACGTGGTGTCCATGAGGATTTCCGATCGCTGAGCGAATCACTAGATTCGCACGCCGAGCGCATGAGCCCCGATCAGGGCCGCGCAGCAAGATTATGAACAGGCTCTTCCGAGGAGCAAGCCCATGTCCCGTTTGATCCGCACCCTCGGTCTCGACGCGCGAACGTGAGTGGCCGGCCGTTGACCGCCGCCGAGCGCGCGCTGGCAGGGCGGTTGTTTGGCGCCTCGTTCGACCCCGGCAGGGTAGGGGTGCACGACCGCGGCTGGCTGCACCTGGCACGGGTGCCGATGGCGCCGTTCGGCAAACTGTACTTCCCGCGCGGCTGGTACTGCCGCGACTTTTGCGCGGTGCCGCTGGCCGATTCGGCCAACGCTTCCGGGCTGCGCCTGTTCAATACCTTCGTCCACGAGTTGGTGCACGCCTGGCAATACCAGAACGGCTGCCCGGTGTGCTGGCGCGGCGCGCTGATCGTCGTGACCCGGGCGTTGCGGCTGCGCCGCGAGCCGTACCGTTACCGGCTCGACGCGACGGCGACGCTGGCCGATTACGGCCTGGAGCAACAGGCGTCGCTGATCGCCGACTACGCGACGCTCGTCGAGCGGCCGGACGACGCACGGCTGTGGCAGGTGCTGGTGCGCGACAACGCCAGCCTGCTCGAGGCCGGCGCGGCGCATGCCGGGCGGGGCGAATGGCTGGAGCGCTACGAACGGGTGCTGGCGCCGCTCAGGGGCGAGCCACTGGCGTTCCGCGGCCGGCCGGAGTGGCTCGGCCGTTTGCGCAGCCGCTGATGGAGCAGGAATGAAAAAGGTTCTTCACGGAATTTAGGGAATTCGGGGAGGGATGCCGTAGGGCACGTTTCTGTGAATGGAGGCTTTGTCGGTCTCGCCCGACCGGCGAGGTACTTTCTTTTGCCTCACCAAAAGAAAGTACCCAAAGAAAAGGTGACCCTGCGACACCGGCCCGCTACGCGGGCTGCCCTGCGGGCGCCACGGCCAACGGGCGGCTGCGCAACTCGCGCCGACTATGTCGGCACTCGGACAGTGCTCGCCGACTACCCCCGTTGGCCGTGCCGTCCTCGGCGGCGTCGAAGGGGAATGGGTGACCGTAGGCGATATTCACGACATTGTTTGGTTTGAAAATCTGCGGGTAATTTAGCTCATAAACTGGCCGCCGGTTTTTTTTTAACCATTCAAATCCACATCCGCTGCAATCATCCTGCCCATCCCCTTTGCGCTGCCGAGCGATCGTCAAGCGGCCAGGTTTTAAGCCGCCGCTTGTTCGAGCGGGCGGACGTTAGCCGCCCGCGAGTTCGGCGGCGCCTGGCCGCTTGGCAGGCGCGAGGGAAGCCGAAGGCCAGTGCATTGGGGTCGCATTTTCTTTGGGTACTTTCTTTTGGCGAGACAAAAGAAAGTACCTCGCCAGTCGGGCGAGACCGACAAAGCCACAGTCCAAACTCGTATCCCCTAAACTCTGTGAAGAACCATAAAAAAGGCCGGTCGTGATGACCGGCTCTGTGCCGTTGAGCAGGTGGGGCTACAGCTCAGGCGCTGTGCGCCTGCGCGCAGCCGGATATTAATGCCTTCAGCGACTCCGGCTGATCGAGCTTGATGTGCTTGTGATCGACGCTGATCCACCCCTGTTGGGCGAATTTCGACAGGGTGCGGCTGACCGTTTCCAGCTTGAGTCCCAGGAAGCTGCCGATCTCCTCGCGGCTCATCCGCAGGATGAAGTCGTTGGCGGCGAAGCCGCGCGAGGCGAGCCGGCCCGACAGGTTGAGCAGGAAGGCGGCCAGGCGCTCCTCGGCCTTCATATTGCCGAGCAGCAGCATCACGTTCTGGTCGCGCACGATCTCGCGGCTCATCAGCCGGTAGAAGTGGTGCTGCAGGCTGGGGATCTCGCGGCCGAGGCTTTCCATCCGGTTGAACGGCAGCTCGCACACCTCGCTGTCTTCCAGTGCGATCGCGTCGCAGCCGTGCACGTTGGCCGAAATGCCGTCGAGCCCCATCAGCTCACCCGACATTTGGAAACCGGTGACCTGCTCGCGGCCGTCCTGGCTGGCGACGCTGGTCTTGAAGAAGCCGGTGCGCACCGCGAACAGCGAACGAAAGCCTTCGCCGCTGCGGAACAGGTAGTCACCGCGTTTCAGGCGCCGGCTTTGCCGGATCACCGCGTCCAGTTGCGCCAGCTCCTCGTGGTTCAGGCCGACCGGCAGGCACAGCTCCCGCAGGCTGCAGCTGGAGCAGGAGACCTTGAGCGAGTGGTGGTGCAGAGGTTGATCGTTCATGCCAGAAACCCGTGAATCTTTGATGGCTTGATGCGCATCAAAGCGAAAAAGCCGGTGTTGAGCAAAGGTTGCAGTCTACCGTAGGTCTTCTCAACCGGAGCAGCACATGACCACCACCCACCCGTATTCGCCCGAGCGACTGGAGTTCGACCGCGAGTTGATCGAAAAACTCGATGGTGCCGGGCCGCGCTATACCTCGTACCCGACGGCGGATCGCTTCGTGACCGATTTCAATGACGCCGATTATCGGCACTGGCTGAAACAACGCCGGATCGGCGCCAATCACAAAAAAATATCATTATATGCTCATCTACCATTCTGTAACACTGTCTGCTACTACTGCGGCTGCAACAAGATCATCACCAAGGACACTGCGCGCGCCGATACCTACCTCGATTACCTCGAGAAGGAACTGGCGCTGATCGGCGAGGCGCTCGGCCGTCGCGAGCGGCTGGCGCAGCTGCATTTTGGTGGGGGTACTCCTACTTTTCTGTCCGACGCGCAGCTCGCCCGGCTGATGGGGCTGTTGCACCGGCAGTTCGACTTCCTGCCCGAGGGCGAGTATTCGATCGAGATCGACCCGCGCAAGGTCAGTCGCGCCACGGTGTTCCACCTGGCGAGCCTCGGCTTCAACCGGATCAGCGTCGGCATCCAGGATTTCGAGCCGGCAGTGCAGCGCGCCGTCAACCGGGTACAGGGCGAGGCCGAGACGCTTGAGGTCATTCAAGCCGCCCGCGATGCCGGTTTCAAGTCGGTCAGCGTCGACCTGATCTACGGCCTGCCGCGGCAGTCCTGTGCCAGCGTGCGCCGTACCCTGGCCAAGGTGATCGCCGTCGGCCCGGACCGGATCGCGTTCTACAACTACGCGCATCTGCCGACCTTGTTCCTGCCGCAACGGCGCATCGACGAGGCCGAACTGCCGAGTGCGGCCGAGAAGCTCGACATCCTGCAGCAGTCGGTGGCGCAGCTGACCGACGCCGGCTACGTGTTCATCGGCATGGACCACTTCGCCAAGCCGGACGATGACCTGGCCGTTGCGTTGAGGCAGGGCCGGCTGCAGCGCAACTTCCAGGGCTATTCGACGCACGCCGACTGCGACCTGATCGGCATCGGCGTGTCGGCGATCGGCAAGATCGGAGCCTGTTACAGCCAGAACGAGAAGGAGCTCGACGCCTACTACGCCGCGCTCGACGAGGGCCGCTTGCCGGTACTGCGCGGCATGACCTTGAGCCAGGACGACATCCTGCGCCGCAGCGTGATCCAGGCGCTGATGTGCCGCTTCTCCCTGTCGGTTGAGGCGATCGAGCAGGTGTTCGGCATCGACTTCGCCGACTACTTCGCGGCCGAACTGGAACGACTCGACGAGTTCGAGCGGCTCGGCCTGCTCAGCTTCGACGGCGACTTCCTGATGGTCGCGCCGAATGGGCGTTTCCTGATTCGCAACATCGCGATGGTGTTTGACCTCCATCTGCGCGAGAAGCAGGGCACGGCGCGTTACTCGAAGACGATCTGAGTCGCGCGACGTTGGCCGAAACGGCGCGGTTAGCGGTTTAGTGCAGGGGAAGAACTGAGGGGGGCTCGGGGGGGGGGGGCGTTCAGGCGCCGGGGCGGTGCTGGTGCAGCCGGACGATGGCCGGGCCGGTCGGCGCGGCGGACAGGTCGGCCAGCGTGTAGCGCTCGAGCGTGGCGTAGAACGCGTCGCGACCGGCGTCGAGCGCCCCCTTGAGCAGGCAGCCGCCGCGCAGCGCGCAGGGCGGCTCGGCGCAGTCGATCAGGTCGCGGTCGCCCTCCAGCGTGCGGATCAGCACGTCGAGCCGGTAGTCGGCCGGCGGGCGCGCCAGCGCCAGACCGCCGCCCTTGCCGCGGCTGGTGGCGAGCCAGCCCTGCTGCGCCATGAAATGCACCACCTTCACCAGATGATTGCGCGACGCCGCAAAGCGCTCGGCGATCTCGCCGATGGTCACGGGGGTGTCGCGCTCGCTGAAGGTCAGATACATCAGCACGCGCAGACCGAGGTCGGTAAAACGGGTCAGTTGCATGGCAGGGCCGTTAAATGCAGTCGCGGGCAGCATAGCGTGTCGCCGCTGCCCGCTCAATCACCGTGGCTTATGCCGCGGCCAGTACGTGCGAGCCGAACACCTCGTAGTGGACGCGCTCGGCCGGCACGCCCTCGGCGGCCAGTGCCGCGAGCTGCGCCCGCATGAACGGCACCGGACCGCAGACGTAGTAGTCGGCGTCGGCGGGCAGCGCCTGCTCACGGATCGCCGCGAGGTCAATGCGGCCCCGGTGCTCGTAGTCGACGCCTTGGCGGTCGGTTTCTCCCACCGTCTCGTAGAACACGTGGACCGACAGCGCCTCGTGCCGCTCGGCCAGCTGGCGCACGTGGCCATTCAGCGCGTGCACGCCGCGGTGACGGGCCGCGTGGACGAAGCTGACGCGACGCTGCGGTTGTTCCTTCACCAGCTGGTTCAGCATCGCCACCATCGGCGTCAGGCCGACCCCACCGCTGATCAGCACCACCGGGTTGCTCTTGTCGCTGTCGAGCACGAAGTCGCCGAACGGCGGCGCCAGCTCGACCAGCGCGCCTTCTTCTACCTCGTCGTGCATCCAGTTGGAGATCAAGCCGTCCGGCCGGCTGGCGTCGCCCTGTTCGCGCTTGATCGACAGGCGCAGATAGTCCGGGTTCGGCGCGTCCGACAGGCTGTACTGGCGCGGCTGGATCAGCGCACCGCCGGCGGCGCGGCCGCGCACGCTGACGTACTGGCCCGGCACGAAGCCCGGCGCCGGTGCGCCGTCGACCGGGTACAGGTAGAACGAGGTGATCTCGTCGCTCTCGCGCACCTTTCGGCCAACCTTGAACGGCCGCCAGCCCGACCAGCCGCCTTCGGCCAGCGCGGCGTTGCGGTACAGCTCCGCCTCCGCGGCGATCAGGATGTCGGCCAGCTGGCCGTAGGCGGCGGCCCAGGCGGCGATCAGCTCGTCGCTGGCGGCGTCGCCGAGCACCTCGCGGATCGAGGCGAGCAGGTGGCCGCCGACGATCGGGTAGTGTTCGGCGCGGATGCCGAGGCTGGCGTGCTTGTGCGCGATGCGGCCGACCACCGGCATCAGCACCGACGGGTCGTCGATATTCTCGGCGTAGCCGAGCACCGCCAGCGCCAACGCGGTCTGCTGCTGGCCGCTGGCCTGGTGGCCCATATTGAACAGATGCTTCAGTTCCGGGTTGTGACGGAACATGCGCTGGTAGAAATGGCTGGTCAGCGCTACGCCGTGTTCCTTCAGGACCGGGACGGTGGCTTTGACGAGTTGGCGGGTGGTCGCGTCGAGCATGCTGGGCTCCTTATGGCGTTTTAAAAATTCACGTTTTGTTGCGATGGAAAACCTGGCCGGGTCGGCAATCGGCCTGTGGCTGTTCGGCTGGTGTTCTTTAAGATGTGCAAATAATACATTTTTTGTGTCGTCGGGCCAACTCTTCATCTCGTCTGGGCGAGCAGGGGAACGGAAAACCGGTTCGAGCGGGGCTGGTCGGGGTACTTTGAGCCGCCGCCGGGCGGCTGAACAGGCGCAGCGTCAGTGCATGCAGGCGCGGGGCGCAAACAGCGACAGCGGGAACGCCACATGGATCGACACGCCGAAGACGCCAGCCAGCGCAGCGGGAAACCTTCGTCGAAGCCGGTGTTGAGTGCGGTCAGCACGCCGGACATCAGCATCGACACAGAGCAGGACATCAGGATGGCAAAGAGCCGTTTGTGTTTTTTGGTAGACGTCCGGGTAATGGGATGTTTTTGCTGTATTTTGTGAATTTTATTCAATCTGAAGCGGGCTGTTCCGAGCCGGCGCGATGCCGGGAATGCCTTGCTGGCCCAGCCTTCGGCGGCGGCTTGGCAAAGCGCGGCCGATTATTTAAGGCAATGGATTAATTCTTGGTCCATGCGAACGCCTACGGTATACCTAGAAAGTAGCCTTGGGACAGGGCGAGCCCCTGTTGGTTTCGGGAGCGCGTGCTGGCGTATCGACGCCACTGTGTTCGTCAAGACGGCCAATTTCGGGCCGCGAATCTTGAGGAGGACGAGATGCAAAGACGGATGTTTATCCTGGCGGCATTGGCGGTTGGCGCCACCAGCCTGATCGGTTGTACCACCACCTCCAGCCCGGGAGCGGCCAGTGCCAAGCGGCAGGAGATCGACGCCGGCGTCGACAGTGCGATGACGCGGCTCTACAGCAATGTGAACGGTTCGCGTGAGCTGGTCGCCAAGGCGCGTGGCGTGCTGGTGTTCCCGTCGGTGGTGGCGGCCGGCCTGGTGGTCGGCGGCGAATACGGCACCGGCTCCTTGCGTGAAGGCGGCCAGACCACCGGCTACTACAGCACCGCGACCGGTTCGTTCGGTCTGCAGATCGGCGCGCAGACCAAGACCGTGGTGTTCCTGTTCATGACGCAGGACGCGCTCAACAAGTTCAAGAGCAGCAA
Source organism: Crenobacter sp. CS_VA4 (assembly GCF_055597485.1). NCBI lineage: Bacteria > Pseudomonadati > Pseudomonadota > Betaproteobacteria > Neisseriales > Neisseriaceae > Crenobacter > Crenobacter sp. CS_VA4. The sequence goes on along the minus strand of NZ_JBVMAE010000003.1, from coordinate 182,419 downwards.
TGGCTGGACCGCCGGTGCGGACGCCTCGGTGGCGCTGCTGAAGGTCGGCGCCAACGGAAATATCGACACCACCACCGCGACGGGCCCGGTGCTCGGCTTCGTGATGACCAACGCCGGCCTGATGGCGAACCTGTCGCTCGAGGGCACCAAGGTCAGCAAGCTGAATCTGTAGCGCCGGTGGGCGCAAAAAGCTTGGCCGAACCGTTGCCGGTTCGGCCAAGCTTTTTTGTTGCTTTGCGGCTAGCAGGACCTCAGTGCATCAGCCGTTCGATACGCGCGGTGATCAAGTCGATCGCCGGCTCGTTGCAGCCGTGCGGCAGGATCACGTCGGCGAAGCGCTTGGTCGGCTCGACGAACTGGTTGTGCATCGGCCGCACCGTGGCCTGGTACTGTTCCATCACGCTGTCCATCGTGCGGCCGCGCTCCTCGATGTCGCGCGACAGGCGGCGGATGAAGCGCACGTCGGCGTCGGTGTCGACGAAGATCTTCAGCGACATCATGTCGCGCAGCGCCGCGTCGTACAGCGCGAAAATCCCTTCCACCACGATCACCGGCACCGGCATCACGGCCACCGTGTGGGCGGCGCGGGTGTGCTCGGCGAAGTTGTAGATCGGCATCTCGATCGGCACGCCGTTGCGCAGGTCGTCGATGTGCTGGATCAACAGCGGCCAGTCGAACGCGTGCGGGTGGTCGTAGTTGGTGCGCAGCCGCTCGCTGAACGACAGCTGCCCCTGGTCGCGGTAGTAGTTGTCCTGGATGATCACCACGGCCTTGTCCGCGCCGATCGCCTCGACCACCTTGCGGGTGACCGTGCTCTTGCCGCTGCCGCTGCCGCCGGCCACGCCGATGATGAAGGGGGTGCTCATGGGTGTTCCGCCAGAAAAAACCCGCCATTCTAATGACTTGGGTAGATTTTGCCATCCGCCCATGAGCCAGTTTAGAGCCGCTAACAAACCACTCCCAGCGTTGTTGCTCTGCCTTGCCATACTACTCGTACTGTCTGCGGCAGAGCGCCTAGCTGGGATCGCTACGCTGGGTTTTAGCTTCGCAGAAACTCGGCAATGCCTCGTTTTGTTAGCGGCTCTTAGGCCGGTTTGGCGACGCCTCAGTGCTGCGCCTCGGTGTGCGCCACTTCGGCGGCGGCACCGGCGATCCAGCGCCGCATCGCCGGCGTGGCGAGCAGGTGATCGACCCAGGCCTGCGACGCCGGCGGCAGCGCGATGTCGTAGGTGACGAAGCGGCAGGCGACCGGTGCGAACATCGCGTCGACGATGCCGAAGCGGCCGAGCAGGAACGGTCCGTCGCTGACGTGCTCGGCGCGCAGCCCCTCCCAGATCGCGATGATCCGGGCGATCTCGATGTCGACCTGCAGATTGCTGTCTTCACGCGGGTAACGGCCGCAGACGTCCATCGGCAGATGCTGGCGCAGCGCCGCGAAGCCGGCATGCATCTCGGCCGCCAGCGAGCGGGCGTGGGCGCGCTCGGCCGGGTCGTCCGGCCACAGTTGCGCACGGGGAAAGCACTCGTTCAGGTACTCGCAGATCGCTAGCGACTCCCACACCTTCAGGTGGTTGTCGATCAAGAGCGGCACCTTGCCGGCCGGGTTGAGCGCCAGGATCTTTTCCCTGGTGTCCGGCTGGTCGAGCCGGATCAGGATCTCGGTAAACGGTTCGTCGAGCATTGCCAGGATCAGCCAGGGGCGCAGCGACCAGGACGAGGTGTTCTTGTTGCCGATGATCAGTTTGAACATGACGGGACCCCAACAGGTTGGCCGAAGGACTGGTTTCAGTGTAGTTCATCGTCATCGTGGCATGTCAGGGGTCGGACAGCGCAAGACCGTTCCCGGAAACGACAACGCCCCGCGCGGGGCGGGGCGTTCGGCCGACAGGGCAGGCGCTTATTCCAGCTCGTCGATCCAGGCCTGCTGGATCGCTTCGAGGATCTTCTCGCCGCCACGCTGATGATCGTCGTCGAAGCCTGGCAGATCGATCACCCAGTTGTGCAGGTCGACGAAGTTGACGCGCTTCGGGTCCACCTCCGGGTGCGTTTCGCTCAGCTCGATGGCGATGTCGAGGATGTCGGTCCATTTCATGGCAGGGTCTCCTGTGTCAGGGCGCTCAGTGCTGTTCGCGGGCGAGGTTGATGGTGTAGCGCGGCAGTTCCACGACCAGGTTGTCGTCGGCGATGATCGCCTGGCAGGACAGCCGCGAGTTTGGCTCGAGACCCCAGGCCTTGTCGAGCATGTCTTCTTCCAGTTCGTCCGCCTCCTCCAGCGACCCGAAACCTTCGCGCACGACCACGTGGCAGGTGGTGCAGGCACAGGACATCTCGCAGGCGTGCTCGATCTCGATGTGATGGTCGAGCAGGACCTGGCAGATGCTTTCGCCAGGCGCGGCATCGTCGATGACCGCGCCTTCCGGACACAGCTCGGGGTGCGGCAGCACGATGATTTGCGGCATGGGGGTGACTCCTTACAATTCGCTGATGTTGTGGCCTTTGAGCGCGCGCTGGATGTTGCGGTTCATGCGGCGTTCGGCAAACGGGTCGGTGAGGCGCGACAGCGCGGCGGTGGCGGCGTTGACGGCGGGGGTGTTGCTGCCCTGGACGGCCGCATCGACGACGGCGAGCGCCGCGTCGATCGCGGCGCGCTCGGCGGCGTCGAGCAGGTCGCCGTCGCCCACGAGTGCCGAGCGCGTCGCCTCGGCGAGGCTCTCGGCGTCGACGATCGCCTCGCGCAGCTTGCGTGCCTCGATGTCTTCCTGCACGTGGCTGAGCGATTCGCTCAACATCCGGCTGATCTCATCGTCGGACAGACCGTACGACGGTTTCACCTCGATGCTGGCTTCGACGCCGGACGACTGTTCGCGCGCGGTCACCGACAACAGTCCGTCGGCGTCGACCTGGAAGGTGACGCGGATGCGCGCGGCGCCGGCGACCATCGGCGGGATACCGTGCAGCACGAAGCGGGCGAGCGAACGGCAGTCGGAGACCAGTTCGCGCTCGCCCTGCAGCACGTGGATCGACATCGCGGTCTGGCCGTCCTTGAAGGTGGTGAATTCCTGTGCGCGCGCGGTCGGGATGGTGCTGTTGCGCGGGATGACCTTTTCGACCAGCTCGCCCATCGTTTCCAGACCCAGCGACAGCGGGATCACGTCGAGCAGCAGCCAGTCGTCGTCGCCCTTGTTGCCGGCCAGCACGTCGGCCTGCATTGCCGCGCCGAGCGCGACCACTTTGTCCGGGTCGAGGTTGGTCAGCGGCGCTTGGCCGAACAGCGTGCCGACCGCCTTCTGTACCTGCGGCATCCGGGTGGCACCGCCGACCATCACCACGCCCTTCACGTCGTCGACGCCGATCTTGGCGTCGCGCAACGCCTTGCGCACCGGCAGCAACGTCTTGTCGACCAGCGTCTGAGTGATCTCGTAGAAGGTGGCCTGGTCGAGCGTCAGGTCGATGCTCTCGCCGTCGGACAGGACCGCGCTGATGCGTGTCTCGGCGTGTTCGGTCAGCGCCTCCTTGGCCTCGCGGGCGCGAGTCAGCAACAGCCGCGCGTTGTGCGCGCCGAGGCCGGACAGGCCGGCGGAAGACAGGATCCAGCTGTAAATGCGGTGGTCGAAGTCGTCGCCGCCGAGTGCCGAGTCGCCGCTGGTGGCCAGCACCTCGAACACGCCGTGCGACAACTTCAGGATCGACACGTCGAAGGTGCCGCCGCCCAGGTCGTACACGACGTAGACGCCTTCCGAGCCGTTGTCGAGACCGTAGGCGATCGCCGCAGCGGTCGGCTCGTTGAGCAAGCGCAGCACGTTCAGGCCGGCGACGCGCGCCGCGTCCTTGGTCGCCTGGCGCTGCGCGTCGTCGAAGTAGGCCGGCACGGTGATCACCGCGCCGGTCAGCTCGCCGCCGAGGCTCTGTTCGGCGCGCTTCTTCAAGGTGCGCAGGATGTCGGCCGACACCTCGACCGGGCTCTTGATGCCGGCGCGGGTGGACAGCTGCAGCATGCCCGGCGCGTCGACGAAGCGGTAGGGCAGGGCGCTCGCGTCCGGCAGGTCGGCGAGACCCCGGCCCATGAAGCGTTTCACCGACACGACGGTGTTGTGCGGGTCGCGGCTCTGCTCGGCCTGCGCGACGTGGCCGACCACGGTGCCGGCCTTGCTGTAGTGCACCACCGACGGCAAGAGCGTGCGGCCCGACTCGTCGGGCAGACAGGTGGCGCTGCCGCTGCGCACGGTGGCGACCAGTGAGTTGGTGGTGCCCAGGTCGATGCCGACCGCCAGACGGTGCTGGTGTGGGGCGGTGGAGAGGCCGGGTTCGGCGATTTGCAGTAGAGCCATCGTTAGAGCCTGTTATGAAGCTGCTCGCGAGCCGCGCCAAGCGTCCAGGGTGCTGGATGCAAGGCGCGGTCGCGCAGGTCAATGTCATTCATTGACCAAGCGCCGCAACGCCGCAGACGGCGGCCTGGACGCTTGGCCCTTTGGGTTGGGGCAAAAAAGCCGCATGGCGGCGTTGCTCCCCGCTTGCTGTGCCCGCACAGCGGCGCGACTCGCGCCTTGCCATGCGGCTTTTTTGCCGCCAACGCGGCCGTGATCAGCTTCATAACAGGCTCTAATGGTCCGGTGTGTCGTGCGCGGCAGGACACTCAAGTAAGCAACAAAACAGGGAGGGGCGACGATCTCGCGGTACGGCAGGGCGGTCCGTGGCTCAGTACAGCAGCGCCTCGATCGCGTCGCCGATTTCCTGATCGAGCTTTTCCATAAAGCGCCATTTTCTCACCAGCTGGGCGGCGACGTCCAAGTCCGGCTCGGTGCTGTCGAGCGCTTCGGCCAGCTCGGCTTCCAGTGCCGTCAGCTCGCCGGCCAATTCACGCGCCAGCTTTTCCAATGCCTCGACATGGCTGTCGGCGCGCGCGTCGGCGATCGCCTCGCGCCATTCCATCTGTTCCATCAGGAAGTCGGCCGGCATGCAGGTGTTGGTTTCTTCCTGGGTATCGACCCCGGCGAGCTTCAGCAGGTAGCGGGCGCGCGTCAGCGGCTGCTTCAGAGTCTGGTAGCCCTCATTCACCCGGGTCGCGTGCATCAGCGCGAGGCGCCGCTCGCTGTCGGGCGCACTGGCGTAACGGTCCGGATGCACCTCGGCGGCAATCGCGCGGTAGGCGGCATCGAGTGCCGCGGCGTCGAGCACGAAGCGGCGCGGTTGGCCGAACAGGGCGAAGAAATCCTGGCTGAAATCGAGTGTCATCGTGTCTGCATGGCTAACAAAAACGCGCAGGCTCAAAGGCGCTGCGCGTGGTCGACTGGCGTCGCCGGGCTTCAGACGTGGAAGCTCTCGCCGCAGCCGCATTCGTTCTTCACGTTCGGATTATTGAACTTGAAGCCTTCGTTCAGGCCTTCCTTGGCGTAGTCGAGTTCGGTGCCATCGAGGTAGGCCAGGCTCTTCGCGTCGGTGAACACCGTCACGCCGTGGCTCTCGAAGGTCAGCTCGTCGCCGTTGGCGACATCGACGAACTCCAGCTTGTACGCCATCCCCGAGCAGCCCGAGGTTCTCACCCCGAGGCGGATGCCCAAGCCCTTGCCGCGACGCGTCAGAAAGCTGCGGATATGCTCCGCGGCACGTTCGGTCAGAGAAATTGCCATGATCGAGTCTCTTTGCTGCGCCCGGCGGAACCGCTGCCGGGCCGAATACCCAGACGGCGTGGTTTATTCCAGGCCGTGCTTTTTCTTGTAGTCGGACACCGCCGCCTTGATCGCGTCTTCGGCGAGGATCGAGCAATGGATCTTCACCGGCGGCAGCGCCAGTTCTTCGGCGATCGCGGTGTTCTTGATCGACATGGCCTGATCGAGCGTCTTGCCCTTCACCCATTCGGTCACGAGCGAGGACGAGGCGATCGCCGAGCCACAGCCGTAGGTCTTGAACTTGGCGTCTTCGATCACGCCGTCTTCGCCGACCTTGATCTGCAGTTTCATCACGTCGCCACAAGCCGGGGCGCCGACCATGCCGGTACCGACCGAATCGTCGCCCTTCTCGAAGGCGCCGACGTTGCGGGGATGTTCGTAGTGGTCCAGGACCTTTGCGCTGTAAGACATTTTATCTCTCCGATCTCGGTGCGGAACCCGGCCGACGCCGCTTGGCGCAAACCCGATTCTCTTTATTCCATTTTAGTGTGCGGCCCACTGCACGCTGTTCAGGTCGACGCCTTCCTTGAACATTTCCCACAGCGGCGACAGTTCGCGCAGCTTGCCGATCTTCGCGCGCATCAGCGCGGCCGCGTAGTCGACTTCCTCGACGGTGGTGAAACGGCCGATGGTGAAGCGGATCGAGCTGTGCGCCAGCTCGTCGTTGCGGCCCAGGGCGCGCAACACGTACGACGGCTCGAGGCTGGCCGAGGTGCACGCCGAACCGGACGACACCGCCAGGTCCTTCACCGCCATGATCAGCGATTCGCCTTCGACGAAGTTGAAGCTGACGTTCAGGTTGTGCGGCACGCGGTGCTCGAGGTCGCCGTTGATGTACACCTCTTCCATGTCCTTGAGGCCGTTCCACAGCCGGTCGCGCAGCATACGGATGCGCTCGTTCTCGGAGGCCATCTCTTCGCGGGCGATACGGAACGCCTCGCCCATGCCGACGATCTGGTGGGGCGCGAGCGTGCCGGAGCGGAAGCCGCGCTCGTGACCGCCGCCGTGCATCTGCGCTTCGAGGCGTACGCGCGGCTTGCGGCGCACGTACAGCGCGCCGATGCCTTTCGGGCCGTAGGTCTTGTGCGCCGACAGGCTCATCAGGTCGACCTTCAGCGTTTCCAGGTCGATCTCGACCTTGCCGGTCGCTTGGGCGGCGTCGACGTGGAAGATGATCCCTTTTTCACGGCAGATCTCGCCCAGTTGCGGGATGTCCTGGATCACGCCGATCTCGTTGTTGACGAACATCACCGACGCCAGGATGGTGTCCGGACGGATCGCCGCCTTGAATGCGTCGATGTCGACGAGGCCGTTGTCCTTGACGTCGAGGTAGGTCACCTCGAAGCCCTGGCGTTCCAGCTCGCGCATCGGGTCGAGCACCGCCTTGTGTTCGGTCTTGACGGTGATCAGATGTTTGCCTCTACTCTTGTAGAACTGGGCCGCACCCTTGATCGCCAGGTTGTCCGACTCGGTGGCACCCGAGGTCCAAATGATTTCTTTGGCATCGCAGTTGAGCAGCTTTGCTACCTCGGCACGCGCGTTCTCCACCGCCTCTTCGGCGTCCCAGCCGAAGCTGTGGCTGCGGCTTGCCGGGTTGCCGAACTTCTCGGTCAGGTAGGGAATCATCACCTCGGCGACGCGTGGGTCGATCGGCGTGGTGGCGGAGTAATCAAGGTAGATCGGAAGCTTGGGCTGGCTCATTACGGGTTCTCCACAGGGTCCGGTTACAGGCCGGTGATGGATTCGGCGCGACTGCGGCGGGTGGGGCGAGCCTCGCGCTGATCCTGCAATACGTTAACGTCCTTGGTGCGCTGGCTGTTGACCAGACTGGCCAGGCTGACCTTGGACAGGTAATCGAAAATGGTGGTGTTCAGGCTGGTCCACAAGTCGTGGGTCATACAGCGCTGGTTGGTGCCAAGGCAGTTCTCGCGGCCGCCGCACTGGGTGGCGTCGACCGGTTCGTCGACCGCCACGATGATGTCGGCTACCGAGATCTCGTCGGACTCCTTGGCCAGCGTGTAGCCGCCGCCGGGGCCGCGCACGCTCTCGACCAGGTTGGCACGGCGCAGTTTGCCGAACAGCTGCTCCAGATAGGAGAGCGAAATGCTCTGGCGTTCGCTGATGCCGGCCAGCGTTACCGGGCCGTTGCCCTCGCGCAGCGCGAGGTCGAGCATGGCCGTGACGGCAAAGCGGCCTTTGGTGGTCAGTCGCATGGTCGGGTTCCCCTTGGGTGGTTGCCGACCAGTATCATATTTCCGAGTATTTTAGTCAACTATTCGTGGCCGGCGGTTTCGGGCTTACCCAAGCCGGCCTAGACAAACCCGACTATTTTACTGGGTTTAGCCGGAATTTGGCATGCTTTTCTGCGGACAGTGATGAATGGCAAGGAGATGCTTGGTGTATTATTCAAGCAAACATTTGTTTGGATCGACGGATCTGCTCTGGCAGCCCTGCCCGGAGCGACTACAGGAAAACTCATCAATGAATCAGGTCGTTATCAGCGGCACCGGGCTGTTCACCCCGCCGCACGCCATCAGCAACGAGGAGCTGGTGGCGTCGTTCAATAGCTACGTCAACCGCTACAACGCCGAGCACGCCAACCAGATCGCCACCGGCGAACTCGAACCGTTGGCCGAATCGAGCGCCGAGTTCATCGTCAAGGCGTCGGGCATCCAGAGCCGCTTCGTGCTCGACAAGGACGGTGTGCTCGATCCTAAGCGGATGAAACCGTTCCTGCCCGAGCGCGGCAACGACGAATTGTCGGTCCAGGCCGAGATGGCGGTGATCGCGGCGCGCGAGGCGCTGGAAAACGCCGGTCGCTCGGCCGCCGACATCGATATGGTGATCGTCGCCTGCTCGAATATGCAGCGCGCCTATCCGGCGATGGCGGTCGAGGTGCAGGGCGCGCTGGGCATCGCCGGCTACGCCTTCGACATGAATGTCGCCTGCTCGTCGGCGACCTTCGGGATCCAGACCGCGGTCAACGCGATCGCCAGCGGCCAGGCGCGCGCGGTACTGATGGTCAACCCGGAAATCTGCACCGCGCACATGAATTTCCGCGACCGCGACAGTCACTTCATCTTCGGCGATGCCTGCACCGCGGTGGTACTGGAGCGCGCCGATCTGGCGGTGTCGGCGCAGCGTTTCGCGGTGCTCGGTTGCAAATTGGCCACGCTGTTCTCCAACAACATCCGCAACAACGCCGGTTTCCTAAACCGCTGCGACGAGCGCGGCGTCGGTGCGCCGGACAAGCTGTTCGTGCAACAGGGCCGCAAGGTGTTCAAGGAGGTCTGCCCGCTGGTCGGCGAGCACATCGTCGCGCACCTGGCCGAGCTGGCGCTCGAGCCGGCCGCGGTGCGTCGGTTCTGGCTGCACCAGGCCAATCTCGGCATGAACGAGCTGATCGCGCGCCGGGTGCTCGGCCGTGACGCCAGCCGCGACGAGGCGCCGGTGATTCTTGATCGGTACGCCAATACCAGTTCGGCCGGCTCGGTGATCGCCTTCCACCTGTTCAACCGCGACATGGCGGCGGGACAGGTTGGCGTGCTGTCGTCGTTCGGCGCCGGTTATTCGGTCGGTTCGGTCATTCTGAAAAAATATTGATTTGTCACGCGAGGTCGCCGGCGCAGCCACATTTCATGGATCGGCTCGCCGGCCGGGCGCAGCCCCGACGCCAGCATCACATCGTCGTCCTTGGTGTCGGTGAGATGGCCTTCGATGTCCCACAGCCCGTCGGCATGGCGGTAGCCTTCGATGCGGATCTGGCGGGTGTGCCGTCGTTCGCGGGGCGAGTCGGCTTGCGGCAATGGCATGGGGCGGTTCCTGATGGGGCACCGCTATTCTGGCGCGTTCCACATCTCTGGACTAGAGCCTGTTATGGATCGGCACGCGAGCGGGCCCCGAACCCGGCTCAGCCGCAGACCACCTCGGTACCGACCCCGAAGTCGTAGTTCCGTATCACTTTCATCACCGTCTCGCGAAAGTCCTGCACCAGCTCCGAGCGCAAGCCGTTGCTCGGGCAGGCCAGCACGTAATCTAGGCGGATGTCCGGCTGGAAGGGCCGCAGCACTACGCCATGCGCCTGCCAGACCTTGGCCGCAAACGGCTCGACAATCGACACCCCCAGACCGTTGGCGACCATCGCGTAGCGGGTGTGCGCGGTATGGGTCTTGACCCGGTAACGCGGGTTGATGCCCGCGTCTTCCAGACTCGCCTGCTCTGCCCCGTATGACTGCGCGCCGTTGGGCAGCCAGCCGATCACGTCTTCACCATGCAAGTCTTCCGGAGTGACGACCTCGTTCGCGGCCAAGCGGTGCCCGGCCGGCATCGCGCACAAGAGCCGCACCGTCAGCAACGGTTCGATCTCGATGCCGGCAATCGGCGGAAAGGCCAAGCTCAGCGCCACGTCGGTTCTCAGGTCCTGCAGCGACACCATGATCTCCGATCCGTTACGCGAATCGACCTTGATCGGCACGTCGGGGTGGTAGCGGAAGAACTCCTTCAGCACCAGTGGCAACACCGACGCGGCCAGCACTGGCAGACAGGACACCGTCAGTCCTTCTGCCGCGGCGTTGCGAATATTGGTAGCTTCCTGCTTCAGCCGCTCCAGTCCCAGGAAGTTCTCCTCCACCGCCTTGTAGAAGCGCACACCAGCGACGGTCGGCTCGAGCCTCCCCTTCGAACGGTTGAACAACCGAAAGCCCAGGTCCACTTCCAGGTCGGCGATCAGCCGGCTGATCGCTGGCTGGGTGACGTGCATCCTGCGCGCGGCACCAACGCTGGTGCCGGTAATCATCAGGCAACGAAAGGCTTCGATCTGTCTGAACCGGATCATGGCGGGCTTCCTGGCTGGGGTATGCGTCAGCATATAACAAAGCCGCATTGAAGATAAATATATATAAGTAGATGTGAGCGTAAGGCCCTGCCATACTGCCTCTCCGCCATGCCAATGCCATTCAAGGCGATCTTCAAGGGTCGAAAGAAATGGCGATCCGCACCGTTACCCCGGTGTTGCAGGAGCAGGGAGCGGCTCATCCGGCTGACCACCCTCGGTCGTCGAGCTGCTCGCACCACGGTCAGGAACACCTCTCGTCCGGCCATGGCGGCCTTCAGCAGTCGATACATTAAGAGCCACTAACAAAACCCAGCGAAGCGATCCTGCCCGCCGCTGCCGTAGACAGTACAAGTAGTACGGCAAGGCGGCACAACATCACCGAGAGGATTTTGTTAGCGGCGCTAAAAGAGACGAATAAAAAGGCTCTGTCACATTTGGTGTTACGCCCTTGGAAAGGCCTGCCATTACTGGATTCTTGGAAATGCCACCAAGCCAATAGTCGCGAGGCTTCCAGCGATTTCTCGCTACGGACCAACACGTAATTGGGACATAGCTAATAAAAAGCCTGACCAATATGGTCGGGCTTCGGCGCTTGATGCCTCGCATGACAAATCGATCAATGGCTACATCAGTGATCGCCGGCGGTGACGTTGGCCTAACAGGTCAGGAACCGCTCGTCGCCTTCCCGCGTCGACCCCCCTTGCCGGCGTTCGGGGGATCTTGATCGACGGTCACTCCCTCATCCTCGGGGCTTGGTTAGCGCTGGTCATCCTGCTTTTCCCAATAGGGATTTGCCCGCCCAGCGCCCGACATTTCTTTCGATTCCAAGATACGCCACACTCGTCTGACAGGCCTTCAGCGCCTTCCGCTTCGAGTCCGAAAACCCCTATAACAAAACCGCATCCAACATAAATTTTTATGAGTAGATGCGTGGAAAAGCTTCTGAAATACTCGCTGTCAGATTGTCGGACCCGCCGCGGATCTGAACAAATATTGATTTGTCACGCGCGGTCGCCAACGATACAGACGGCAGCGCGGATTACGCTTGCCATTTTCCCGCTGCGTGCATAATGTATCCTGGCGACACCATAGAGCGCCAGGTTATATAAGAATAATTACCGTTTATAAACAGAGAAGAAGGAAACTATCAATGCGCGCTGCCAAGACGCTGCTGATTTCTGCCGGCCTGCTGACCGCTGCCTCGATGGCGCAGGCTGCCGGCACCTTGATCTATTGTTCCGAGGGGAGCCCGGCCGGTTTCGACCCGGGCCAGTACACCACCGGTACCGACTTCGACGCATCGGCCGAAACCGTGTTCAACCGCCTGACCCAGTTCGAGCGCGGCAGCACCAAGGTGGTGCCGGGCCTGGCCGAAAAATGGGAAGTGGCCCCGGATGGCCTCACCTACACCTTCAACCTGCGCAAGGGCGTGAAGTTCCAGACCACCGACTACTTCAAGCCGACCCGCGAATTCAACGCTGACGACGTGGTGTTCACCTTCGACCGCATGCTCAACAAGAACAATGCGTTCCGCAAGGCGTACCCGACCGAGTTCCCGTACTTCACCGACATGGGTATGGACGAGAACATCACCAAGGTCGAGAAGGTCGACGCCAACACCGTCAAGTTCACCCTGAAGAAGATCGACGCCGCGTTCGTGCAGAACCTGGCGATGAGCTTCGCCTCGATCCAGTCGGCCGAATACGCCGACAAGCTGCTCAAAGAAGGCAAGCCGCAGCTGATCAACCAGCAGCCGGTCGGCACCGGCCCGTTTATCCTGAAGCGCTACCAGAAGGACTCGCAGATCCGCTTTGCGGCCAACAAGGATTACTGGAACAAGGCGGACGGCCCGAAGGTCGACAACCTGGTGTTCGCGATCACCACCGACCCGTCGGTGCGCTTCCAGAAGCTGAAGGCCGGCGAGTGCCAGGTGACCGCCTACCCGCGTCCGGCCGACCTGCCGGCGATGAAGGCCGATCCGAAGCTGAAGATCATCAGCCAGCCGGGTTTCAACCTCGGCTACCTCGCCTATAACGTGAAGCATAAGCCGCTCGACAAGCTGGAAGTGCGCGAAGCGCTCGACATGGCGATCAACAAGAAAGCCATCATCGATGCGGTGTACCAGGGCGCCGGCCAGCCGGCCACCAACCCGATGCCGCCGACCCAGTGGTCGTACAACAAGTCGCTGAAAGACGCACCGTACAGCCCGGAAAAAGCCAAGGCGCTGCTGGCCAAGGCCGGCTTCCCGAACGGCATGGACATCGGCCTGTGGGCGATGCCGGTACAGCGTCCGTACAACCCGAACGCCAAACTGATGGCCGAAATGATCCAGTCCGACTGGGCCAAGATCGGCGTGAAGGCCAAGATCCAGTCGTATGAATGGGGTGAGTACATCAAGCGCGCCAAGAAGGGCGAGCAGGACTCGATGCTGATCGGCTGGACCGGCGACAACGGCGACCCGGACAACTGGCTGGGCGTGCTGTTCGGCTGCGACGCGATGAACGGCAACAACTTCTCGAAGTGGTGCTACAAGCCGTTCGAAGACCTGATCCAGAAGGGCAAGGCGACCACCAACGTGGCCGAGCGCACCAAGCTCTATATGAAGGCGCAGGAAATCGTGAAGCAGCAGGTGCCGATGACCACTATCGCCCACTCTACCGTGAACCAGCCGATGCGCAAGGAAGTGCAAGGCTTCAAGGTCAGCCCGTTCGGTCTGAACTCGTTCTACGGGGTGAGCCTGAAGTAAGGCCAGCCAGCTGAAGCTGTAACGCACGCACGTCGGGGGCCTGGCCCCCGATGCGCGTTAAGGGACGGGCATTTATCCAGAAAGCATTTTTCTGGTGGAATGCCGGCCCGGACAGCGTGAAGCCGGCGGGTAGGGTGGAAATAGTGGGTGGAACGGTCGATCGGTTTGACCTGAATCAACAGTGATTCTGGCGCCGGCTGTTATCTTGATCACGTCGAGGCAGCAGCAATGACCGGTTTAGGTGGGTGGTTCGGTTGTTGCTGTTGCCCGACCCCTCTCGACGCATTCCTTCCCCGTTTTCTCCCGTGTTCCCGACCGACTTCGCCCTGCCTAGCAATGCGGCGACGGGGTCTTGTGCGTGTCGCGTGCCGATCCACCGGCATCGCCGGCGACCTCGCCGCCATTTCGGACAACCCGAAAACGAGAGAAGTCCCATGCTGTTGTTCATTTTCCGACGACTGAGCGTGCTGATCCCCACTTTCCTGGGTGTCACGCTGCTGACTTTCGGCCTGATCCGGATGATTCCGGGCGACCCGATCGAGGTAATGGTGGGCGAGCGTACGCTCGATCCGGTGATGCACGCCGAGGCGATGCACCGGCTCGGCCTCGACAAGCCCCTACCGGCCCAATACTTCGACTATGTGACCAACTTGGCGCACGGTAATTTCGGCGAATCGCTGATTACCCGCGACAGCGTCTGGCACGAGTTCACCACGCTGTTCCCGGCCACGCTGGAGCTGGCGACCGCGGCGATGATCTTCGCCGTGGTGGTCGGCCTGTTGGCCGGCGTGATCGCCGCGATCCGACGTGGCTCGATCTTCGATCACGGCGTGATGGGCATCTCGCTGACCGGCTTCTCGATGCCGATCTTCTGGTGGGGCCTGATCCTGATCATGTTCTTCTCGGTGAAGCTCGGCTGGACCCCGGTATCGGGCCGGCTCGACCTCGCCTACGACATCGCGCCGCGCACCGGCTTCATGCTGATCGACAGCTGGTTGGCCGAACGGGCCGACCCGTCGGCCAACGCCGGCGCCTTCTTCGATGCCTTGAAGCACCTGATCCTGCCGGCCATCGTGCTCGGCACCATTCCGCTCGCGGTGATCGCGCGGATGACCCGCTCGTCGATGCTCGAAGTGCTGCGCGAGGACTATGTGCGTACCGCGCGCGCCAAGGGCCTGTCGCCGGCGCGGGTGATCTTCGTCCACACGCTGCGCAATGCGCTGATCCCGGTGCTAACCGTGGTTGGCCTGCAGGTGGGCACGCTGATGGGTGGCGCGGTGCTGACCGAGACCATCTTCTCCTGGCCGGGCATCGGCAAGTGGCTGATCGACGCGATCTCGCGCCGTGACTATCCGGTGGTGCAGAACGGCATCCTGATCATCGCCACCCTGATCATCGTGGTGAACTTTATCGTGGACATCCTCTACGGTATCGCCAACCCGCGTATCCGCCACGCCAAATAAGCCGCAAGGAGAGACAAGATGGCGAATACCGTACAAGCCCGCGAAGACATCGCGCTCACATACCCCTCGCCGCTCAAGGAGTTCTGGCAGGGCTTCTCGTTCAACAAGGGTGCCGTCGCCGGCCTGGTGTTCATGGTGCTGGTGCTGCTCGCCGCGGTGTTCGCACCGCTGGTGGCACCGCACAGCCCGATCGAACAGTTCCGCGACCATCTGTTGACGCCGCCGTCTTGGCTGGACGGCGGCAGCGCCGGCTTCCTGCTCGGCACCGACGAGCTCGGTCGCGACATCCTGTCGCGGCTGATCTACGGCGCGCGGCTGTCGCTGTTGATCGGCCTGTCGTCGGTCACCATGGCGCTGATCCCGGGCATTATCCTTGGCCTGTTGGCGGCGTTCTTCCCGAAGGTGCTCGGCCCGCTGATCATGCGGCTGATGGACATCATGATGGCGTTGCCGTCGCTGCTGTTGGCGGTGGCAATCGTCGCCATCCTCGGGCCGGGCCTGATCAATACCATCATCGCGATCGCGATCACCGCGCTGCCGGCGTACGTCCGCCTGACCCGCGCGTCGGCGATGACCGAGCTGAACCGCGACTACGTCACCGCCAGCCGCGTCGCCGGTGCGGGGCTGGTGCGGCTGATGTTCGTCACCGTCTTGCCCAACTGCATGGCACCGCTGATCGTGCACGCGACGATGAGCTTCTCGTCGGCGATCCTCGACGCCGCCGCGCTCGGCTTCCTGGGCTTGGGCGTGCAACCGCCGCTGGCCGAATGGGGCACCATGCTGGCCTCGGCCCGCGACTACATCGAACGCGCCTGGTGGGTGGTGACGCTGCCGGGCCTGACCATTCTCTTGTCGGTGTTGGCGATCAACCTGATGGGCGACGGGCTGCGCGATGCGCTCGACCCGAAACTGAAACGCGCCGCCTAAGGGGAAAATGATGAGCCTGTTAACAATCAAGAACCTCTCGGTCGCGTTCGGCAACCCGGCCAACCCGTTCCGCGCGGTCGAGAACATGGACCTGAGCGTCGAGCAGGGCGAGATCGTCGGCATCGTCGGTGAGTCCGGCTCGGGCAAGTCGGTGACGATGATGGCGCTGATGGGGCTGATCGACGCCCCGGGCCGCGTCACCGCCGACGAGCTGAGCTTCGACGGCAAGAACCTGCTGAAGATCAGCGCCCGCGAGCGCCGCCGCATCGTCGGCAAGGACATCGCGATGATCTTCCAGGACCCGATGACCAGCCTGAACCCGAGCTACACGGTCGGCTACCAGATCATGGAAGTGCTGAAGGTGCACCAGGGCCTGCGTGGCGCCGCGTTGAAGCAGCGCGCGCTGGAATTGATGGAGATGGTCGAGATCCCGGCGGCGAAGAGCCGGCTCGACGCCTACCCTCACCAGCTGTCCGGCGGCATGAGCCAGCGGGTGGTGATCGCGATGGCGATCGCCTGTAACCCGAAGCTGTTGATCGCCGACGAGCCGACCACCGCGCTCGACGTGACCATCCAGGCGCAGATCATGGAACTGCTGGTGTCCTTGCAGAAGAGCCAGAACATGGCGCTGATCATGATCACCCACGACCTGGCGGTGGTCGCCGAGGTGGCCGATAGGGTGGCGGTGATGTACGCCGGTCAGGTGGCCGAACTCGGTCGCGTGCCCGAGCTGTTCCGCACCCCGGCGCACCCGTATACCGAGGCACTGCTGGCGTCGATCCCGGAGCACAGCAAGGGCGCCGAGCGCCTGTCGACCTTGCCGGGCATCGTGCCGGGCCAGTACGACCGGCCGAGCGGCTGCCTGCTGTCGCCGCGCTGCCCGTACGCGCAGGAGCGCTGCCGCGCCGAGCGACCGTTGCTGACGCCGTCGGCCAACGGCAGCGTGCGCTGCCACTTCCCGCTGGTCGCCCAGCCCGTCGAACTCCGCAAGCAGAGGGTCGCCCAATGAGCAACATCGTATTGTCCGCCCGCGACCTGACCCGTCACTACGCGGTGTCGCGCGGTTTTCTGAAGGGGCACGCCACCGTCAAGGCGCTGAACGGCGTGTCGTTCGAATTGGCCGCCGGCAAGACGCTGGCGGTGGTCGGCGAGTCCGGCTGCGGCAAGTCGACGCTGGCGCGTCAGCTTACGCTGATCGAGGAGCCGACTTCGGGCGAGTTGAGCCTGGACGGCGTGTCGCTGACCCGCGTCGGCCACGCCGACCTGAAGGCGATGCGCCGCAAGGTGCAGATGGTGTTCCAGAACCCGTACGCCTCGCTCAACCCGCGCCAGAAGATCGGCACGCAGTTGGCCGAACCGCTGGCGATCAACAGCGACCTGTCGGCGGGCGAGCGCGAGGCCAAGGTCAAGGCGATGATGACCAAGGTCGGCCTGCGCCCGGAGCACTTCTACCGCTATCCGCACATGTTCTCCGGCGGCCAGCGCCAGCGCATCGCGATCGCGCGGGCGATGATGCTGAACCCGAAGATCGTGGTCGCCGACGAGCCGACCTCGGCGCTCGACGTGTCGATCCAGGCGCAGGTGCTCAACCTGTTCATGGACCTGCAGCAGGAGTTCGGCACCGCCTACGTGTTCATCTCGCACAATCTGTCGGTGGTCGAGCATGTGGCCGACGACGTGATGGTGATGTACCTGGGCCGCGCGGTCGAAGTCGGCGCCAAGGCCGATCTGTATCGCCGCCCGCTGCACCCGTACACGCAGGCGCTGTTGTCGGCCACGCCATCGATCCATCCGGAAGACCGCAAGATCAAGATCAAGATCGTCGGCGAGCTGCCGAGCCCGCTCAACCCGCCCTCCGGCTGCACCTTCCACAAGCGCTGCCCGTACGCGGTCGAGCGCTGCAAACAGGAGGTGCCCGAGCTGCGCCCGATCGGCGACCGCCTGGTGGCTTGCCACCGGGTGGAGGAAATCAACGTCTGATAGACTCAGAGCGTGCCGCCCGACTGAACCCCGCCCCGGCGGGGTTTTTTTATTGCACTGCAAAAAAACGTCTTGTCCGTCTTCTGTCACGCGGGGTACAGTCACCATGAACCAGATCCACTATCGAGGAAGACGAGAATTGAAACGTGCCGTGTACGCCGGTAGCTTCGACCCACCGACCAACGGTCATCTGTGGATGATCCGCGAAGCCGTCGAGCTGTTCGACGAATTGGTGGTCGCCATCGGGGTCAACCCCGACAAGCATTGCACCTTCAGCGTGGACGAGCGCGCCGAGATGCTGAGGGCGGTGACGCGCGGTTTTTCCAAGCTGCGCGTCGAGGTGTTCGAGCACCAGTTCCTGGTCAACTACGCGCAGAGCATCGGTGCCAACTACATCGTGCGCGGCATCCGTACCGCCAGCGACTACGAGTACGAGCGCACCATGCGCTACATCAATACCGACCTGCACCCCGACATCACCACCATCTTCCTGCTGCCGCCGCGCGAGTACGCCGAGGTGTCGTCGACGATGGTCAAGGGCCTGGTCGGGCCACAGGGCTGGGAAGAGGTGATCCGCCAGTACCTGCCGGAGCCGGTGTACCGCAAGCTGATCGCCTACCAGAAGAGCCTGTAAGGTCGGCCGAACGCCGGCCCGGCATTTCGCCGCGCGGCCCGGCTGGCTTACAATCAGAGGGGTTCTATCCCCTTATCCATACTTGGCGCTGCCACCGGCCCTTTCGGGACGGAGCGGCGCCAGTGCATTTGTACCGTTTTGATTCAGGAGTAAGCGCTGTCATGGTGGACGTCAGTCCTTTCGCCAACCGGCTCGGCAAGAACATCAAGCATTACCTCAAATGGGCGCGCCGCCAGGGCATCGACGCCTGGCGTGCCTACGACCGGGACGTGCCGCAGTTTCCGTTCGCGGTCGACTTCTACGGCGAACGCGTCCATTTGCAGGAGTTCGACACCGGCTGGTTGCTGCCGGACGAGGAGCACGACGCCTGGTTGGCCGAGGTGGTCGAGGCGATCGCCTTCGTCACCGGCCTTGGCAAGGAGGCAGTAGCGGTGAAGACCCGCCGCCGCCAGAAGGGCGAGCACCAGTACGAGAAGACCGGCGAGCGCGGCGAGGACTTTATCGTCGAGGAGTTCGGCCAACGTTTCTGGGTCAACCTCGACGCCTACCTCGACACCGGGCTGTTCCTCGACCATCGCAACACCCGCAAGCGGGTGCGCGACGAGGCGGCTGGCAAGCGCTTCCTCAACCTGTTCGCCTACACCGGCAGCTTCACCGTCTACGCGGCGGCGGGCGGGGCGGTGTCGAGCGAGACGGTCGACCTGTCCAATACCTACCAGGCCTGGTCGCGCCGCAACTTCGAGCTGAACGGCCTGGATCTGGCAGCCCATCAGCTGGTGCGCGCCGACGTGTTCCAGTACCTCGACGACGCGCGCGCCGCCGGCAAGCGCTTCGATCTGATCGTGATGGACCCGCCGAGCTTCTCCAACTCGAAGAAGATGCTCGAGATCCTCGACGTGCAGCGCGACCAGGAGCGGCTGATCGACGGCGCGATGGCGCTGTTGGCGCCGGGCGGCACGCTGTACTTCTCCAACAACCTGCGCAGCTTTACGCTGGCGCCCGAGTTGGCCGAACGCTATAGCGTGCGCGACATCACTGCGCAGTCGATCCCGGACGACTTCCGCAACAAGAAGATCCACCAGTGCTGGCAGATTAATCATCTGCGCTGAGCGGCATTCGAAAAAGCTATCGGCCAAGTAGGAAAATACAACCGGCGCTATCTCTTTCAAAAGCCGTGGTGCGCCCCTATCCTTGCCACACGACCCCCGCTCGCGGCGGGTACGAGCAACCAACAGGAAAGAAACCGCCATGGCGACCGTCAACCTTAGCGCCTCCACCTTCAACAGCGTCGTCGAGAACGACGGCATCGTGATCCTCGACTTCTGGGCGCCGTGGTGCGGGCCGTGCAAGTCGTTCGGCCCGGTGTTCGAGGCGGCCTCGGACAAGCACGCGGACATCGTGTTCGGCAAGATCAACACCGAAGAAGAGCAGGACCTCGCCGCGCACTTCAACATCCGCTCGATCCCGACGCTGATGGTGCTGCGCGACAATGTGTTGCTGTTCAACCAGGCCGGCGCGCTGAGCGCGGGGCAGCTCGAACAGCTGATCGGCGAGGTGCGGGCGCTCGACATGGACAAGGTCAAGGCCGAGTTGGTCGAACAGTAGTAAGCACATGTCATAAAGTATCCAATGCAAACGGGAAGGCATTAGCCTTCCCGTTTGCATTGGATAACGTAAATATGCTTGACAGTTATAGAGGGTTGCCCCACATGAGGCTATTGATGCAAAATGCATCAAATATAACTCTTCAAACAAAGTTGCAGATAATTCCTCATGTGGACTATGCCCCAATCAAGTCGGCTGCTTACTACTTCCTGCCTGACCATTGCCCTGTTGTCTGGTTGTGCCACTGCTTCAAAACAAGCTAACACTACCTCTATCCAAACTGTCTACAAGAGTCTTCCCGAACAGCCAGGTTTCTATGCGCTAGTCGAGAAGCAAGATTCGGGGTGGCATGCAATTGGCGCCTACGAGAAACGGCCTGTGCGCTCCAATCTTAATCAGGAAACTATCTTTATCGATAAGGATTTAAGAAATGCTGCACCGGCCTTTTATGGAGAAATATTAACTCAAGGTGGGTTTATGAAGTGCAGCGCCGAGCAGGCGCAACAGCTAACGCCTTACACGCGCTGTTCCTCGTATTTCGGTAAGAGTCTTGCGGCGGTTGATAATGCCGGGGAAGCGATGGGCAAGGCGTTGGCGACTGTGGTCACCGTTGGCCTCGGTGCGGTGGCGATGGCAGCCGGGGCGGCGCAAGGTGAGTTAGAAATTGGTACGAACCGGGTCTGGACAGTGATCCGGTCTGCTAAGCTGCCCGACAGTGTTTTCCAAGATATTCAGGGCATCCGCGGCACCTATGATGCTCGTGAAAAGCAAAAACGTGATGTTGAGGCCCAGCGCAATGCGGAGATTCGCCAGCGTGTGTCTCACATTAATTGGGATAAGGAGCTGGAGAGAGAACGTGTACAGGCCATTCAGGAGGCTACTGCTCTAAGCAAGTTGGCCCGCAGCCATGGGCTTGATTGGAAGGAAATGCAGACTGGTCAGCTGCAGTCATGGCTCAGCGATTTCAGCAGCTACTCTTGTAACACTAAAGAGAAAGTGGTTACCAATTCGCGTTGCACCTTCCGTTCCTGGGCACGTGACGTGATGGTTGGCAGGGAAAGAGAGCTACTTTGGAAAGGTGCATTGGTGACGCCCAATGGCCTGCCGCTTACCACTATTGCAGCCTTCCGGCGTCTGTTGGAAAGTGCCGGTCAGCCTGTTCCCAAGAGCAGCATGTAGTTTATCGAGAAAGTAGACTCTACGCCGCTGTGTCAGTAGCTCACACTAGGAACATTGGCGGTCAACCTGTTTTGTTTGTGTCAAGTCGTGACGATTGTTGCCAGCAGGAACGGTAGCTAGAGTCAAAAGAGCCTAACCTTCCGCACTTTAAAGATGACGCCGATGAACAAGTTCCTGTTGCTTTACTGGCTGCCGCTTGCGGCGCAGGCGGCCTGCCCGGCGCTGCTCGACCAGCAACTGCCCGGACTGATGGGCGGTACGGTCAATCTGTGCCAGTACGCCGACAAGCCGGTGCTGGTGGTGAACACCGCCAGTCACTGCGGCTTCACCCCGCAGTTCACCAAGCTCGAGGCGCTCTACCAGCGCTACCGTGCTCGCGGCCTCGTGATCGTCGGGGTGCCGTCGAACGACTTCCACCAGGAACTCGAGAAAGACAGCGACATCGGCAAGTTCTGCCTAGCCAATTACGGCGTCAGCTTCCCTATGGCGACGAAATCGCACGTGGTCGGCCAAGACGCGATTCCGCTGTATCGTCAGCTGATCACCCTCAGCGGTGACGCGCCGCGCTGGAACTTCCACAAATACCTGATCGCGCCGGGCGGTGCGACGGTGACCAGTTACGGCACCCGCACCGAGCCGGACGATCCGAAGCTGGTCGGCCAGATCGAGGGCTATCTGAACGGCACGGCCGCGCCGGCGCCGAGCGTGCCGCCTACCGCACCGCCGCGACTGAAGTCGCTGGGCCAGTAGCCGTTGAGCCTTGCGCCACCTCGTGGGTAAACGCCATCCGGGCCTCATGCCTCACGCGGGTGGCGCTTTTTATGCCCGCTAAAACATTAGGGCCCGCTGAACTGCGCCGCTGTCATCCTGTCACAGCCGTCGTACAATGAGCGGCTCTAGACCCGAGCCACGCCCCGATTTTGTTGACGGTATTCGCATGTTCAAACGGCTTCTTTTCCTGCTGCCGCTGATCTGGCTGGCAGCCTGCTCCACCGCACCGCGCACTCCGAGCAGCAGCGGCGGCACCGCCAGCGGCAATGCCCGCTACGCCTCGGTCGGTTTCGACCAGCTGCCCGACTGGAACGCCCAGCAGTCCGGCTCCACCCTGTTGGCGCTGCAGCAAAGCTGCAAGACACTGGTTCGCCGCGCCGGCTGGGAGTCGGTGTGCCGCGACGCCGGCCGCCTGTCGCCGAACGAC
This sequence comes from Crenobacter sp. CS_VA4, assembly GCF_055597485.1. Classification (NCBI taxonomy): domain Bacteria; kingdom Pseudomonadati; phylum Pseudomonadota; class Betaproteobacteria; order Neisseriales; family Neisseriaceae; genus Crenobacter; species Crenobacter sp. CS_VA4. The sequence continues at coordinate 160,187 of NZ_JBVMAE010000003.1, read as the reverse complement.
GCCGTGGCGGTGCGCCAGTTCTTCGAGACCCGCTTCGTGCCGTGGCAGATCCGAGACGGCGCCAGCAACACCGGCCTGATCACCGGCTACTACGAGCCGCTGCTCGCCGGCAGTCGCAGCAAGAGCGCGCGCACGCCGTACCCGGTTTACGGGGCGCCGGCCGACCTGCTGTCGCTCGACGTGGCCTCGTCGGATCGCGGCAAGTCGGTGCTGGTTGCCCGCCGCAGTGGCGCCAAGCGGCTGGTGCTGGTGCCGGGCAAGACGAGCGCCGGCGCCGGCGAATTCGAACTGCGTCCGGCCGATTTCGCCAACGATGGCCGCAGCAAGGCGCTGAAGGGTCGTATCGACGGCAACCGTTTCGTGCCGTACTACACCCGCGCGCAAATCGCCCAGGGCCTGGGGGTAAGTAACGCGCAGGTGCTCGCCTGGGTGGAAAACCCGGTCGAGCTGTTCTTCCTGCAGGTGCAGGGCTCGGGTCGCATCCAGCTCGACGATGGCAGCTTCCTGCGCGTCGGTTTCGCCGACATGAACGGCTACCCCTACCAGTCGATCGGCAAGTGGCTGGTCGGCCAGGGGCAGATGACGCTCGGTGACGCGTCGATGCAGGGCATCCAGGACTGGGTCGCGCGCAACCCGTCGCGGCAGGACGAGCTGTTCAACGCCAACCCGAGCTACATCTTCTTCAAGGTGCTGGGGCATGCCGAGGGCGGCCCGCTCGGCGCGATGGGCGTGCCGCTGACCGACGGCTACAGCATCGCGGTCGACCCGCATTACATTCCGCTCGGCTCGCCGGTCTACCTGTCGACCAGCTATCCATTGTCGAGCCAGCCGCTCAACCGGCTGATGCATGCGCAGGATACCGGTACCGCGATCCGCGGCGCGCTGCGCGCCGACTTCTTCTGGGGTTACGGCACCGAGGCTGGCATGTACGCCGGCCGGATGAAGCAGCAGGGCAGCCTGTGGCTGCTGCTGCCCAAGGGCGTCAACCCGCCGGCCTGAGCCGGCTTGCCGATCAACACATTCATCGATCTTTATGACTCTTACCCTCCGCCTGATCATCATCGCCAGCGTGGCACTGCTCGCCGCCTGCGGCAAAACCCATTCGGCCGTCGATGCCAAGCCGGCAGACAGTGCGCGCGAGCTCGCCAGTGCCGACGTGCTGACGGCCCGCGTCGCGCCGGTCGCCGACAGCCTGCCGTTCACCGGTACCCTGTCGGCGCTGTCGAGCAGCGTGCTCGCCTCGCAGATCGACGGCACCGTTAGCGAGGTGAAGGTGCGCGAGGGCGAGCGGGTCAAGGCGGGCCAGGTGCTGGCGGTGATCGACAGCGAGGAGCTGCGTCAGAGCGTCGCCGAGCAGAGCGCCCGGTTCAGCAACAACGAGTCGCAGCTGAAGCTTGCCCGTCTCAAGCTCGACCAGCAGCGCGAACTGGCCGGCAAGGGCTTCATCTCCAAGACTGCGCTCGACGAGGCGGAAAGCGCCTTTGTCGTGAAGTCCGGCGAGCTCGAGGCGCAGCGCAGCCAGCTGGCGCGCGCGCGCAAGCAGCTGTCGTACACGGTGGTGCACGCGCCGATAGCCGGCGTGGTGTACGAGCGCAAGATCAACCCGGGCGAGCAGATCGTCAAGAACGCCCGGCTGTTCGCGGTGGCCGACCTGTCGGTGCTGGAGATCGCCGCCACGCTGCCGTCGCGGCTGATCTCGCAGGTGAAGACCGGGCTGCCGGCGCGTTTCAGCGTCGAAGGGTTGGCCGAACGCTTCGAGGGCACGCTTGTGCGGATCAATCCGGTCGCGTCGGCGAGCACGCGCAGCTTCACCGTCTACGTGCGGGTGCAGAACCCGAACGGCGTGTTGAAGGGCGGCCAGTTCGTCAAGGGCGCACTGGTGCTCAGCGAGATCGCCGACAAGGTGGCGCTGCCGCTCGCGGCGATCAACGACCGCGCCGGCAAGCCATGGGTGATGGGGGTGAACGGTGGCAAGCTTGAGAAGCGCCCGGTGCAACTGCTGTTGACCTCCGAGTCGGAACGGCAGGCCGCGGTCAACGGCATCGCCGCCGGCGAGACGCTGCTGTCGGCGGCGCTGCTTGGGGTGAAGCCGGGCGACGCGGTCACGCTACCGCGCGCACGCTGAGGGGAACGCTGCCATGTGGCTAACCCGGATCAGCATCAAGAATCCCTACTTCGCCACCGTGCTGATGCTGGCGCTGGTGGTGCTCGGCCTGTTCGCGATGAAAAGCCTGCCGGTCGAGGAATTCCCCGACATCCGCTTCCCGGTGGCGGTGGTCAGCACCAACTACGAGGGCGCCTCGCCCGAGGTGGTCGAGAGCGAGGTCAGCAAGCCGCTCGAGGAGGCGCTCAACACCATCAGCGGCATTAAGCACATCCGCTCGTACTCGTTCGAGGGCAACTCGACCATCGTGGTCGAGTTCGAGCTGACCGTCGATCCGAACGTCGCGGTGCAGGACGTGCGCGACCGGGTCGGCGGCGTGCAGGGCCGCTTCCGCCGCGAGATATCCACGCCGAGCGTGTCGCAGTTCAACCCGAACGATCAGCCGCTGCTGTCGATGGCCCTGAGTTCCAGCGAGGTCAGCCCGCGCGAGCTGACCAGCTGGGTCAACAACACCTTGAAGAAACGGCTGCAGACCGTGTCCGGCGTCGGCGAGGTGAAGGTGATCGGCGGAGTGAGCCGGGCGATCCGCATCAATCTCGACCCCTACCGGCTCGAAGCGCTCGGCCTGTCGCCGAGCGACGTGTCCGACGCGGTGCGCGCGGCCAACCGCGACTACCCGGCCGGCGAAGTCGGCACCGCCAGCAATGAGCTGGCGATCCGGGTGGCCGGTAAGCTGAAGTCGCCGGACGACTTCGCCAAACTGGTGATCGCCTACCGCGCCGGCGGGCCGATCCTGCTATCCGACGTCGCCGAGGTGATCGACGGCGAGGCCGAGCAGAGCAGCATCTCGCTGCTCGACGGCAAGCTGGCGGTCGGCCTCGACGTGCGCGCGGCGCGCGGCGCCAACGTGGTCGACGTGGCCGGCGGCGTAAAGCGGGTGATGCACGAGATGCAGTCGCAGATGCCGCTCGGCACCTCGGTGAAGTACACCTACGACAAGTCCGAGGACGTGAAGAACTCGCTCGCCGACGTCAGGAGCACGCTGATCGAGGGCGCATTGCTGACGGTGCTGATCGTGTTCCTGTTCCTCGGCAGTTGGCGCAGCACGGTGATCACCGGCCTGACCCTGCCGGTGGCGCTGATCGGCACCTTGTTCGCGGTGCAGGCGCTCGGCTTCACGCTCAACCTGATGACGCTAATGGCCTTGTCGCTGTCGATCGGCCTCTTGATCGACGACGCGATCGTGGTGCGCGAGAACATCGTCCGCCACGCCGCGATGGGCAAGGGCCATTACCAGGCGGCGATGGAGGGCACTGCCGAGATCGGCCTGGCGGTGCTCGCCACCACCCTGACCATCGTCGCGGTGTTCCTGCCGGTCGGCTTCATGGGCGGCATCATCGGCAAGTTCTTCCACCAGTTCGGCCTGACGGTGACGGTGGCGGTGCTGATCTCGATGCTGGTCAGCTTCACGCTCGACCCGATGCTGTCATCGATCTGGCACGACCCGCACCACCACGGCGACCATCACAAGGGCCCGGTCGGCCGTTTCCTCGACTGGTTCGAGGGCTCGCTCGATCGCTTGGCCGAACGCTACGGCGGGGTGATCCGCTGGTCGCTGCACCACCGCAAGACGGTGATCGCGCTGGCGCTGGGGCTGACCGTTGGCAGCTTCATGTTGGTGCCGACCATCGGCGGCGAGTTCATCCCGCGCACCGACAAGGGCGAGCTCTCGGTCAGCTTCAAGACCGCGCCGGGCTCGTCGCTGGAGTACACCAGCGCCAAGGCCGGCGAGATCGAGAAGCTGCTGCGTCAGCAGCTGCCCGAAGTGAAGTCGGTCAGCATCTCGGTGGGCGGCGGCAAGTTCGGCGCCGGCAAGACCGACGGCAAGCTGGTCGTCGACGTCGGCAAGAAGCGCGACCGCAAGCGCAGCCTGTTCGTGCTGATGGACGTCGCGCGTACCCAGGTGGCGCGCGTCGCCGGTGTCGAGATCGTCTCGATCGAGGAGCTGGGCAAGAACGGCCCGAGCGGCAAGCCGGTCAATATCGGCCTGCGCGGCGGCGACATCCGCCTGCTGGAGCAGGCGGCCGACGAGGTCGGCGACAAGGTCCGGCGCATCAAGGGCGTCAGCGACCTGCAGAGCAGCCTCGCCGACGCCGACCCGGCGCTGAACGTCGAGGTGAACCGCGACGCCGCGTCGAGCCTGGGGGTGGACCTCGCCAAGGTCGGCAATACGCTGTCGATCCTGCTCGCCGGCGAGACCACCACCACCTGGGAGGCGCCGGACGGCGAGAACTACGACGTCAAGCTGCAGATCCCGAAGCTGGCGCGCCAGAACGAGCTGCTCGACGTGATCACCGTGCCGGGCAAGCGTGGCGACGACGGTAGCGCGGCGATGGTGCCGCTGTCGTCGGTGACGCAGCTGCGCGACGCGACCAGCCCGCGCCAGATCGACCGGGTCGACCTGCAGCGCGAGATCACGCTGACCGCCAACATCAGCGGCCGCGACAACAGCGATGTGTTCGCCGACATCAGCAAGGTCACCGCCTCGCTTAAGCTGCCGCCGGGCGTGACGCTGGCGCAGGAAGGCGAGCGGCGCGACATGGAAGAGTCGCTTACCTTCGCGATCGAGGCGCTGGCGATGGGGGTGATCTTCATCTACATGATCCTGGCCGCGCAGTTCCGCAGCTTCACCCTGCCGGTGACGATCATGATGGCGCTGCCCTTGGCCTTCGTCGGCGTGTTCGTCGCGCTGCTCTTGTTCGGCAGCACGCTGAACATGTTCTCGGTGATCGGCATCGTGATGCTGATGGGTCTCGCGGCGAAGAACGGCATTCTGCTCGTCGACTTCGTCAACCAGGCACGCCGCGAGGGCATGAGCCGCGAGGACGCGATCGTCGAGGCCGGCCGGGTGCGCTTGCGGCCGATCATGATGACTAGCCTCGCGATGATCTTCGGCATGCTGCCGCTGGCGATCGGCGGTGGCGAGGGCTCGGAGACGCGCGCGCCGATGGCACACGCGATCATCGGCGGCCTGGTCACTTCGACGGTGTTGACGCTGATCGTGGTGCCGGTGGTGTACACCTACCTCGACGGCCTGCGCGGCCGGGTGCATCGGCTGTTCGCGCGGCTGAACGGCACGCCGCAGGCCGACAAGACCTAGCGCTTCGGCCAACGTTGATTATCGAACAGGGCTGCCCGTGGGCAGCCCTGTTCTGTGTCCGGCGTCGCTTAAGCCCGTCGTCAGGCGCCGGGTTCTCAATCGGCCAGCGCGATCACCACCCGCTTATTGCGGCTACCCTTGTTTTCGATCTTCTTCACCCGGACCGGTCCGATCTCTCCGGTGCGCGCCACGTGCGTGCCGCCGCAGGGTTGCAGGTCGGTGCCCTCGATGCGGATCAGGCGGATTTCCGGCAGGTCGAGCGGCGGTGTCACCGACATGGTCTTGATCAGTTCCGGTTGCGCCTTCAGCGCCGCGCCGCTGGTCATTTCTATGCGGACCGGGGAGTCGTCGGCGATCAGCCGGTTCAAAGCCTGCTCGATCTGCTCGCGGTCGAGCACCCAGTCGTCGCCGATGTCGAAGTCCAGCCGCGCCGACTCGGCAGTGAGGTTGCCGCCGGTGACGCCGGCACGGATCACGCAGCTGAGCAGGTGCAGCGCGGTGTGCAGACGCATATGGCGATAGCGGCGCGTCCAGTCGAGCTCCAGCGTCACCGGCATGCCCGGCGCGAAGCGCGGCTTGTCCGAGGCGGTAAGGTGAACGATCTCGCGGCTGGCGCGGTCGCGGCGGGTGTCGGTGATCTCGACCGTGACGCCGGCCGCGTCGCGCACCTGTCCGGTATCGCCCGGCTGGCCGCCGCCGATCGGGTAGAAGATGGTGTCTTCGAGTACCAGTCCGGCCTCGTCGTGGCGGACGACGCGGGTGTCGAGTCGGGTGAGGTAGGCGTTCTGGTAGAACTGTTCTGGCATGGGGTCGCTCCGCTGTTCGGATGCATCAAGTCGGGTGCAGCAAGCATGCCGCGCGCGGGAGGCCGGGGCAAGGCTCAGTGCCTCTTAATACCACCAATAGGGACGGCTCCAGTAAGGGTAGTAGCGGTGCGACCACGCCCAATAGTCGTCGTAGAGGCGTTGTCGCTGGTATTGGACGTAGGCCGGCCAGTAGTGCAGCAGGAAGGCGTCTTCGCTCTCTCGCGGGCAGACGCCGTAGTAGCGCTCGCCGCGCAGGCCGACCCGGCTGCCGTTGTCCGGCGTGCAGTAGTTTTCCAGGCCGTGGCTGCGTCCGGCGAGGTAGGCGTCGCGGTCGAGCGCAAGATGGTAGCGGGAACAGGCCTTTTGGTTGTCGTCGAAGCGGCTGACCGGGTAACCGGCACGACCATCCTGCTCGCCGATCGTAGTGGAGGACTGAGTGCGGCATTGCTGCTCGTTGAGGGTGGCGCAGGCGGACAGCAACAGGACAAGTGATAGCAGCAGGATACGCATGGCGGCTCCTTCGACAGGATGGCCGAAAGCCTGCTTTGATGATACGTCACCGGGACGGGGGCAAACGGGAAGGGGGACGAAGGGTGGCGCCGCCACCCTTCGGGAGGTCAGTGTTCGCGCCGGGCGAAGTCGCCAAAGCGGAAGCCGAAGGCGAACAGCAGGCCGAAGTAGCTCGCCGCACCGGCGACGATCAGCGCGGAGAGCCAGCCGACCCGCACGTAGGAGTGGCCGTGCCAGTCGGTCGGCAGGACGTGGTCGAGCGCCACCAGCACCAGCGCCATGCCGATCACCGCCAGCACCGTCTTGCTGCCGAACGCCTTCCAGCCCGGCTGCGGCTTATAGGCGCCGTGGCGGATCAGCAGCGTCAGCAGCAGGCCGGCGTTCAGGCAGGCACCCAGGCCGATCGACAGCGCGAGGCCGGCGTGTTTCAGCTGCCAGATGAACGCCAGGTTCATCAGCTGGGTCATCGCCAGCGTGAAGATGGCGATCCGCACCGGGGTCTTGATGTTCTGGCGCGCGTAGAAGCCCGGCGCCAGTACCTTCACCAGGATCAGGCCGACCAGGCCGATCGCATAGGCGATCAGCGCGCGCTGCGTCATCAAGGCGTCGAAGGCGCTGAACTTGCCGTACATGAACAGCGTGGCGATCAGCGGCTTGGACAGGATCGCCAGGCCGACCGATGCCGGCAGCGCCAACAACAGCGACAGGCGGATGCCCCAATCGAGCAGCTTGCTGTATTCCTCGGTCGACTTGTTGACGGCGTGCTTGGACAGCGACGGCAGCAGGATGGTGCCGAGCGCCACGCCGAGGATGCCGGTCGGGAATTCCATCAGCCGGTCGGCGTAGTACATCCACGACACGCTACCCGACACCAGGAACGACGCGAAGATGGTGTTGATCACCAGGGAAATCTGCGAGATTGACACGCCGAAGATCGCCGGGCCCATCTGTTTGACGATGCGCCACACCGCCGCATCCTTCAGGTTCAGCCGCGGCCAGGCGAGCATGCCGACCTTCTTCAGGTAAGGCAGCTGGTAGGCGAGCTGTGCCAGGCCGCCGAGGAATACCGCCCACGCCAGCACCAGTACCGGCGGGTGGAAGTAGGGGGCGAGCAGCAGCGCGCAGGCGATGAACGACAGGTTCAGGAAAGTCGGCGTGAACGCCGGCACCGAGAACATGTTCCAGGTGTTCAGCACGCTGCCGGCCAGCGACGACAGCGAGATGAACAGGATGTACGGGAAGGTGATCTGCAACAGCTTCACCGTCAGCGCGAATTTGTCCGGCTCGCTGGCGAAGCCCGGCGCCGACACCCAGATCACCACCGGCGCGGCGAGCATGCCGATCACGGTGACGACCAGCAGCACCAGGCTCAGCAGGCCGGCGACATGGGCGAGGAAGTCGCGCGTTTCGGCGTCGCTCTTCTGGTGCTTGTATTCGGCCAACACCGGCACGAACGCCTGCGAGAACGCGCCTTCGGCGAATACCCGGCGCAACAGGTTGGGGAGTTTGAACGCCACGAAAAAGGCATCGGTGGCAAAGCCTGCGCCGAACACGCGGGCGATGATGGCGTCGCGGATGAAGCCGAGGATGCGCGACACCAGTGTCATGCTGCTGACCGTGGCCAGCGCCTTGAGTAGATTCATGCAGGGTCCCGATTGCGTTGGGAGAGAGGGTTGGCACGGTGTCGGCGGGCCTGCTCGCGCAGCCGCCCGACAGGCTCTTAACGCCAGACAAGCGCGTGAGTTTACGCGCCCGGGTTTGTTGTTGCAAAACCTTGGTTTAGGGCTTAAAATCGGCCGTTTCAGATTCCGCTCATCAGGAGATTTTCCATGGCAAACAGCGCACAAGCTCGCAAGCGTGCACGCCAGGCTCTCAAGCAGCGCGCGCACAACGCCAGCCTGCGTACTGCGTTCCGCACCGCAGTGAAGAAAGTGATCAAGGCCGTTGAAGCCGGCGACAAGGCCGCCGCTCAGGTCGTTTTCCAGCAGTCGACCAAAGTGCTCGACCGCATCGCTGACAAAGGCGTGTTCCACAAGAACAAGGCTGCTCGCCACAAGAGCCGTCTGTCCGCTCAGATCAAGGCCATGGCAGTCTAATCGCCGCTGGCAAGGTTACGCAAAAGGGCTCCGCTACGGCGGGGCCCTTTGTCTTTGGGCCGCGATGATGCCGGCCGATCCCTCAAGAGTTCCCACCGCTTGTCGATGACGACAACGCTCCGTTTCGCGCTGCTTTCTCTTCTATCGCCGCCCAGGCCGGCGCGACGTTGGCCGAACCCGCGCTTCAACCCCGGCATTGAAATGCGCGTTTCCGTCCCTATCTCTCTGACATCGTCAACCAACCTGTCTCAACGTCCATGAGCGAAAAACAAACCCTGGGCTTTCAGACCGAGGTCAAACAGCTGTTGCAGCTGATGATCCACTCCCTGTACTCGAACAAGGAGATCTTCCTGCGCGAACTGGTTTCGAACGCGTCCGACGCCGCCGACAAGCTGCGCTTCGAAGCAATCGCCCGGTCGGCGCTGTTCGAGAACGACGCCGAGCTGAAGATCCGCGTCAGTGTCGACCCGCAAGCCCGTACCGTTACCATCGCCGACAACGGCATCGGCATGAGCCGCGACGAGGTGATCGACCATCTCGGTACCATCGCCAAGTCCGGCACCAAGGCGTTCTTCGACTCGCTGACCGGCGATGACAAGAAGGACGCCAACCTGATCGGCCAGTTCGGCGTCGGCTTCTACTCGGCGTTCATCGTCGCCGACCGGGTCACCGTCACCACACGCCGCGCCGGCCTTGCCGCCAGCGACGGCGTGCGCTGGGAGTCGGCCGGCGCGGGCGACTACACCATCGAGAGCGTCGACAAGGCCGGTCGCGGCACCGAGATCGTGCTGCACCTGAAGGACGGCGAGGACGAGTTCCTGTCCGACTGGAAGCTGCGCCAGATCGTGCGCACCTATTCCGACCATATCTCGATCCCGATCGAGATGAAGAAGGCGCCGAATTACGGCGAAGACGGCCAGCCGGTCGAATCGGACGAGCTCGAAGCGGTCAACCAGGCCTCGGCGCTGTGGACGCGCAGCAAGAGCGACATCAGCGACGAGCAATACCGGGAGTTCTATAAGCACGTCGCGCACGACTTCACCGACCCGCTGGCGTGGAGCCACGCGCGCGTCGAAGGCCGCCAGGAGTACACCGAGCTGTTGTATATCCCGGCACGCGCGCCTTTCGACCTGTACGAGCGCGAACGCAAGCAGGGCATCAAGCTCTACGTGCGGCGCGTGTTCATCATGGAAGACACCGAAAAGCTGATGCCGCACTACCTGCGCTTCGTGCGCGGGGTGATCGACAGCAACGACCTGCCGCTCAACGTCAGCCGCGAAATCCTGCAGCAAAGCCGCGACATCGACACGATCCGCGCCGGCTGCGTGAAGAAGGTGCTCGGCCTGTTGGAAGACCTGGCCGCCAACCGCGCCGACGACTACGCAGCGTTCTGGCAGGAATTCGGCCAGGTGCTGAAGGAAGGCGTCGGCGAGGACTTCGCCAATAAGGAGCGCATCGCCAAACTGCTGCGCTTCGCCTCCACGCACGCCGACAGCGACGCGCAGCTAGTTAGCCTGGCCGACTACGTTGGCCGAATGAAGGACGGTCAGGACAAGATCTACTTCATCACCGCCGACAGCTATGCCGCGGCGAAGAACAGCCCGCACCTGGAAGTGTTCCGCAAGAAGGGCGTCGAAGTGCTGCTGTTGAGCGACCGCGTCGACGAATGGCTCGCCGCGTCGCTGACCGAGTTCGACGGCAAGGCGCTGGTGTCGGTGGCGAAGGGCGCGCTCGACCTGGGCGCGCTCGACGACGAGGCCGACAAAGAGGCGCAGCAGGCGGCCGAACAGGACGCTCGCCCGGTACTCGACAGGCTCAAGTCCGCGCTTGCCGACAAGGTCGCCGAAGTGCGTGCCACCGCTCGCCTGACCGATAGCCCCGCCTGCCTGGTGGTCGGCGAGAACGACATGAGCGCGCATCTGGAGCGGCTGTTGAAGGCCGCCGGTCAGGCGCTGCCGCAGGCCAGCCGCCCGACGCTGGAAATCAACCCGCAGCACCTCTTGGTGAAACGCTTGGCCGAGGAGCGGGACGAGGCGCGCGCCAGCGATCTGGCCCACGTACTGTTCGACCAGGCCTTGCTCGCCGAGGGGGGCAAGCTCGACGACCCGGCCGGCTTCGTCAAGCGCATCAACAGCCTGATGCTCGAGCTGTCTGTCTGACAAACCGGCACAACCGGCTCGTCAAAGCCTCCCGATTGGGAGGCTTTCTTGTTTCCGTTATATGGAATCGTGTTTCAAATTGTTGCAATGTGTTGTGATTATGCATCACATGCAATTTTTGTAAGCGATTGATATTTATGTAAATCCCATTGCATTTCGATAAATGGAAAATACTTTGTTGCTGTTTGGAAACGCTTCAGTTGAAGCGATTTTCACCATCGCTCTATAGTGTCCAAGACGTCTTAAGTTATGCCTGAAGAATTCTGGGCGTAGTAATAGGACCGAGCACAACGATGACACATTGGAGGGAAGTGGAGATGAAGCAACGCATTCTGGCTCTGGCGGTGATGGCGCTGCCGATGGCAGCGATGGCCGATGTAACGATTTACGGCCGTCTCAACGTCGGTCTGGAAAACGACCACGTTAAAACGCTGGACGGCACGACCCTGTCGACCAACCGCGTCGAAGACTACCTGTCCTGGATCGGCTTCAAGGGTGACGAAGACCTCGGCAGCGGCCTGAAGGCGATCTGGCAGGTCGAGAACTACATCATCATGGACGGTACCGGCGATCCGAAGAACGGCAACAGCACCTTCGCGACCCGCGACACCTTCGTCGGCCTGCAGGGCAACTTCGGTAAGGTCCGCCTCGGCAAACTGCCGAATCCGCAGCGCGACATGTTCGACCTCGACGTCGGCAGCAACAGCAACGGCGCCAACGCGCTGGACATCTTCATGCGCACCGCCGGTCGTCCGGACAACAGCATCCGCTACGATACCCCGGACCTGGCCGGCTTCAGCGGCATCCTGCAGTACGGCTTCGGCGAGAACAAGACGGCCGGTGTCGCCGGTACCGCCGGCAAGGCCAGCGATATGTGGGCGGCCGGCCTGACCTACCGCAACTCGGGCTTCTTCGCTCAGTACGGCTACGATCGTCGCACCAACTCGAACTCTTCGGGCCTGGACGCGTACGCCAGCACCCTGAACGCCGGTTACAACGCCAACAACCTGCTGGTGACCCTGGGCTACCAGCAGGCACGCGGCTACGGCTGGGGCGATCGTTACTACTACAACGAGAAGACCGGTGCGGCAGATACCGCCGGCACCTTCTTCCCGAATCAGCCGAACAATCTGAAGACCCGCGAAGCGGGTATCACCGTCGCGTACAGCTTCGGCCCGTTCACCCCGCGCGCGAGCTACGCCAAGGGCTGGGACGTGAAGCAGGGTGATACCACCATCGACAACAGCGGCTACTGGCAGTACATCCTCGGCCTCGACTACGCGCTGTCGAAGCGCACCACCGCGTCGCTGGAATTCGGCTCGCTGCAGGTCAACAAGGGCTACAACAACGTAGCTGGCGTCGGTAACGGCTATGTTGACGGTAGCAACACCAACGGCAACCCTATCAACAGAATCAACAAGCAGCGCACCACCTCGATCTCGCTGCAGCACTGGTTCTAAGCCGTACCGTTTACTGTTGTAAGGCAAGTCAGTCATTTGTCGGAGGGGGGCTTCCCCCTCCGTTTTTTCATTGGCTGATGGCAATAAAACAGCCGGCCCTCGGGCCGGCTGTTGTCGTGCTGGCGTGCACCAGCCTACCTACGCGGCCGGCGGCACGGTATCGCTGAACGAGGGCCGCGCGGCGAGGCGCAGCTGCAACGCGGCCAGGTTCGGATGGCGGTCTTTCCAGTTCAGCGCCGGGAAGCGGAAGTCGAGGTAGCCAAGGCAAACGCCCAGCGCGATGTCGGCCAGGCTGTAGCCCTCGCCGTTGCACCAGTGCCGTTCGGCCAGGTCGTGCGCCAACATGGCCAGGCCCCGTTCCACCTTCTGCATCTGGCGCCGAATCCACTCCTCGCTTTGCAGCGCCGCCGGCCGGCGTTGCTCGACCACGATCGCCGCGGCCGCGTCGCACACGCCGTCGGCCAGCGCCTCCCAGCGCCGGGTGGCGATCAGCGCGCGCTTCTCCTGCGGAAAGATGCGCGACACCGGCGAGATGGTGTCGAGGTACTCGACGATTACCCGCGAGTCGAACAGGCTGCTGCCGTCATCCAGCACCAGCACCGGCACCTTGCCGAGCGGATTGTGGTCGATGACATGGCTGTCCGCCACCCACGGCTGCACTTGCTCGAGCGGGCAGTCGATCTTTTTCTCCAGCAGCACGATGCGCACCTTGCGGGCGAACGGGCTGGTCAGCGAAGCAATCAGTCTCATGATGGTCCGGGGTCGGTTGCACGGGGGCAGGCTTGTTTCATTATATTCGGGCTAGCGCCCGATCAAGCCGCTCAATCAGCGCAATTCTACTTTGCCGGACACTTGCACGGAAATCACGCTCTTGCCGGCTTCCCAACTCGGCGCGGTGACGCGATCTTCCGCCGCGTTGCCAACCGAATACTTGGTCATCGCCATCATCGGGCGCGGGCCGATGTCGCGGCTCTCGCCGATATTCAGCTCCTTGACGGTCAGCGCCGGCTTGCCGATCGCCTTGCCGACCGCGGTGGCACGGCCGTTCAATTCGCGGATCGCCTCCGGGATCAGCGCCGCTTCGGTCTGGCGGCGCACCGCTTCGGAGACGCTGAAGCTGACCCTCTCCAGCTGCAGGTAGCTCTGCAGCTTGCCGGTCAGCTCGGCGAGCGCCGCGCTGTCGCGGCTCTTCAGGCGGATTTCGCCGCGCCCCTGCCAGCCGTTGATCTTGCCGCTCTTGTCGTAGCTGGGCCAGGTGTTGACCTGGCCACCGCTGGCTTCGACCGCCTTGACCACGTTGGCGTCGGCGAGCGCGCGCTTCAGCGTGCGGTTCAGGTTGTCGGCGAGTCGAGCGGCATTGGCGTTGTTTTCCTGTGCGTACAACACGACGCTGGTCTCGTCGTTGTCGACTTCGCGTTGCGCCTGGCCGCTCAGGTTGACCACGGTCGCTTCGGCGGCGACGACGTAGGCGGGGGCGAGCAGGGCGGCGGATAACAGCACGGGATAAAACGGACGCATGGAGCACTCCTTGTGGGTCAGGGGTGCTTAACGATACGCCGTTGGCGGCGTTCGGCCAACCTAGTGCCGTCTGAGTTTTGTGTGGCTTGTGTGCGGGAAGAGGGAGGCAACGTCCCCGCCGGGTGGCGGGGACGGCGTGTGGGAGGGTCAGCCGAGCAGCAGTGCGTCGTCGGCGAGCGCTTCGCCGCGGGTGCGTTCGAACATCGCCAACAGGTCGGGCACGTCCATCTTCGCCCGCTCCTCGCCGGCCACGTCGAGCACTACCTTGCCCTGGTGCAGCATAACGGTGCGATCGCCGTGGTCGAGTGCCTGGCGCATCGAGTGGGTCACCATCATCGTGGTCAGCTTGTTCTCGTGCACGATCTGGTTGGTCAACTCCAGCACGAAGGCGGCGGTCTTCGGGTCGAGCGCCGCGGTATGCTCGTCGAGCAGCAGGATCCGCGACGGCTTCAACGATGCCATCAGCAGGCTGACCGCTTGGCGCTGGCCGCCGGAGAGCAGGCCCATGTGGTCCGTCAAGCGGTTTTCCAGGCCGAGCTTCAGCGTGGCGAGCTTGTCGCGGAACAGGCTGCGCAGCGACGCGTTCAGCGACACCTTCAGGCCGTGGCCGTCGCCACGCTGCCAGGCGATTGCTAGGTTTTCCTCGATGGTCAGCGCCTCGCAGGTGCCGGCCATCGGGTCCTGGAACACCCGAGCCACCAGCCCGGCGCGTTGCCAGGCGGCCAGGCGGGTCACGTTCTGGCCGGCGATCTCGATCTCGCCCCGGTCGACGATCAGGTCGCCGCTGAGTGCGTTGAGGAAGGTCGACTTGCCGGCGCCGTTCGAGCCGATCACGGTGACGAACTGGCCCTGCGGGATGTCGAGCGAGGCGCCGCGTAGTGCCGGGTTCTCGATCGGCGTGCCGGGGTTGAAGGTCTTGTAGAGGCCGTTAGCGCGCATCATGAGCGGTGCTCTCCTTGGACGATGCCGAGCGTTTGGCGGCGAGTTTGCGTTTGATCGTCGGCAGCACCAGCGCGAAGCCGACCAGCACCGCGGTGATCAGGTTCAGGTCCTGCGCCTTCAGGCCGATGAAGTCGGCATTCAGCGCCAGTGCGATGAACAGGCGGTAGATCAGCGCGCCGAGCGCGGCGGCGAGTGTCGCGACCATGATGGTGCGGCCCGGGATCAGCGTCTCGCCGATGATCACCGCGGCCAGGCCGACCACGATGGTGCCGATGCCCATCGAGATGTCGGCGCCGCCCTGCGTCTGCACGTACAGCGCACCGGCCAGCGCGATCAGCGCGTTGGAGATCGCCATGCCGATCAGTACCATCCGGTCGGTGGCAATGCCTTGCGAGCGCGCCATGCGCGGGTTGGCGCCGGTGGCGCGCATCGCCAGCCCCGCCTGCGAGGCGAAGAAGGCGTCGAGCGCCAGCTTGGCGATTACCACGACTACCGCCAGCACCATCGGCTGGATCAGGTACTGGGACTCCGGCGCATGGGCGATGAACGGGCTGAATACGGTGTCGGCGCCGATCAGCGGCACGTTCGGCGCGCCCATGATGCGCAGGTTGACCGAATAGAGCGCAATCATCACCAGGATGCTGGCGAGCAACTGCAGGATATTGAGCCGCACGTTCAGCCAGGCGGTGGTCAGGCCGGCCAAGGCGCCGGCGGCGGTGCCGGCCAGCGTGGCCATCCACGGGTCGTGGCCGCCGGCGATCAGCGTGGCGGCGACCGCGCCGCCGAGCGGAAAGCTGCCGTCGGCGGTCAGGTCGGGAAAATTCAGGATGCGAAACGAAATCAGCACGCCGAGCGCCACCAGCGCGAAGATCAGGCCGATTTCCGTGGCGCCCAGCAAGGCGATCAGGGACATGAAACTACACCTCGTGCAACGTTAACTCCCCGGGCCGGGCTTGTGGCCCGGTCGGGGAGCAGGGTCGGGACCTCAGGGTTGGCCGAGGTCGCGGTACGAACTTACTTGATCACTTCCTTGGCGGTCTTGATCAGTTCCGGCGACAGCTTGACGCCCTGTTTCTCGGCGGCGGTCGGGTTGACCACCAGATTGAGCTTGGTGCCGACTTCCGGCGCGATCGCGCCCGGCTTCTCGCCCTTCAAGATGCGCACCACCAGCTTGCCGGTCTGGCGACCCATATCGTAGTAGTTCTGGCCGAGCGCGGCGGTCGCGCCGCGTTTTACCGTATCGGTGTCGGCGGCGATCAGCGGCAGCTTGCTGTCGATGGCGACCTTGTACAGCGACTCGTAGGCCGACACGACGTTGTTGTCGGTGGTGGTGTAGATCACGTCGACCTTACCGATCAGGCTCTTGGCCGCCGACGGGACATCGACGGTGCGGGCCGCCGACGCTTCCACCAGCGTCATGCCCTGCTTGGCGAGTTCCGCCTTCAGCTCCTTGGCGACGATGGTCGAGTTCACTTCGCCCGGGCTGTACACCATGCCGACGCGCTTGGCGCCCGGCTTCACCTTCTTGATCAGTTCGATCTGCGGCGCCAGCGGCAGTGCGTCGGACACGCCGGTGACGTTGGTGCCGGACGGTTTCCAGTCTTTCACCAGCTTGGCGGCCACCGGGTCGGTGACGGCGGAGAACACCACCGGGATCGACTTGGTCGAGGCGACCAGCGCCTGCGCGCTCGGGGTGGCGATGCCGACGATCACGTCCGGGCTGTCGCCGACGAACTTGCGGGCGATCTGCGAGGCGGTGGCGGTATTGCCCTGCGCGCTCTGGAACTGGTACTTGAGGTTCTTGCCCTGGATGTAGCCGGCGGCCTTGAGTTCATCCTCGATGCCCTTGCGGGCCGCGTCGAGCGCCGGGTGTTCGACGATGGCGGTGACCGCCACCGACTTCATTTCGGCAGCGCTGGCCGGCACGGCGAAGGCGCTGGCAACCAGACTGGCGAGTGCGGTCGTTACGAACAGGCGGCGCGACAGGTGTCTCATGCTTTCTCCTTTTGGTGTTGTCTGATCTTTATAAGGCACAGCACGGCGGCGCGTCTGGCGCCGGCGCATGTTCGCAATTTTATTGCAAAGCGGGAAAAAATTTTCGCCATTCTACGAAATATTATTTCAACAACTGTATATTGTAGGCAAAATATTTCAACATTAAGCGAATGGCAAAAAGAAAGCGGCCCGCTTGGGGCCGCTTTGGGGTGCAACGTGGCGAATTGCGCCATCGCGCCGCTTAGTCGAGGTATTCGTAACCCGGCAGGGTCAGGAATTCGACGAAGTCGTCCGAGGTGGTCAACAGGTTGAACATCTTGGCGGCGTCTTCGTACTGCTGGCTCCACTTCGCGCCGTACTCGGCTCGCAGCTTGGCCACTTCGTCGGCCGCGAGTTCGGCGAACAGCTCGTGGGTGACCTTGCGGCCGTCTTCCAGCACGCCTTTCGGGCTGCGGATCCATTGCCAGATCTGCGCGCGCGAGATTTCGGCGGTGGCCGCGTCTTCCATCAGGTTGTGGATCGGCACCGCACCGGAGCCGGAAATCCACGCGCCCAGGTACTGGATGCCCACGTTGATGTTCATGCGCAGGCCGTGCTCGGTGATCGGGGTCTCCGGCTGGAAGTCCAACAGATCGGTTGAGCTGACGTTGACGTCGTCGCGCTGCTTGTCGATCTGGTTCGGCTTGTCGCCGAGTACCGCGTCCCACGCGGCCAGCGCCACCGGCACCAGGCCCGGGTGTGCGACCCAGCCGCCGTCATAGCCGTCGGCCGCGTCGCGGTCCTTGTCGGCGCGCACGCCGGCCAGCGCCTGCTCGTTGGCCGCTTCGTCGTTCTTGATCGGGATCAGCGCGCTCATGCCGCCGATCGCCGGCGCTTGGCGCTTGTGGCAGGTCTTGAGCAGCAGGAGCGCGTAGGCGCGCATGAACGGCACGGACATGGTGATCTGGGCGCGATCGGCCAGGCAGAAGTCCTTGTTGGTCTTGAACTTCTTGATGCAGCTGAAGATGTAGTCCCAACGGCCGGCGTTCAGGCCTGCCGAGTGTTCGCGCAGTTCGTACAGGATCTCGTCCATCTCGAAGGCGGCGAGGATGGTCTCGATCAGTACGGTGCCCTTGATGGTGCCGCGGGCGATGCCCAGCTCGTCCTGCGCGAAGCAGAAGATGTCGTTCCAGAGCCGCGCCTCGAGGTGCGACTCCATCTTCGGCAGGTAGTAGTAGGTGGCGCTGCCGTTGGCGACCAGGTGCTTGATGTTATGGAAGAACGACAGCGCGAAGTCGAAGATGGCGCCGGAGACGATGTCGCCGTCGATCGTCACGTGCTTTTCCATCAGGTGCCAGCCGCGCGGGCGCACCAGCAGCGTGGCGATCTGGTCGTTCAGCTTGTATTCCTTGCCCTGAGGCGAGGTGAAGCTGATGGTCTTGCGGTAGGCGTCGCGGACGTTGATCTGGCCCTGGATCTGGTTTTCCCAGCTCGGACAGTTGGCGTCTTCGAAGTCGGTCATGAAGATCTTGGCGCCGGAGTTGAGCGCGTTGATCATCATCTTGCGTTCTACCGGGCCGGTGATCTCGGCGCGACGGTCGAGCAGATCCTTCGGCAGCGGGGCGATGCTCCAGTTGCCGTTGCGAATGTCCGCCGTTTCCGGCAGGAAGCCCGGCAGCTTGCCGCTGTCAAGGGCTTTTTGCCGAACGATGCGCGCCTGCAACAATTCGCGGCGGCGCGGCTCGAACTTTCGGTGCAACTTGGAAACGAATTCCATTGCCTCGGGGGTCAAGATCTCGGCAAATTCCGGCGTGATCGAGCCCTCGATCTCAATACCGGCAGGGTAGGTTGGTCGAGTCATCATGCGTTTTCCTGGATTAATGCGCGGGCGGTTGTCCGCCTCTTTCTCAATGGTTGGCAGATAAGCAATGCGAACGCCGCAACGCTCGGTAAAACAATACCTTACGTCGCGGCGTGGCCTGCACTGGGCAGGCAGTGCTCAGTGGAACTGGGCTTCTTCTGTGGAACCCTTCAGTGCCGTGGTGGACGATTGTCCGCCCTGGATGGTCTGGGTGACGGCGTCGAAATAGCCGGTACCCACTTCACGCTGGTGCTTTACCGCAGTGAAACCGCGTTCCGCAGCGGTGAATTCTTTTTGCTGCAGTTCCACAAACGCTGTCATGTTCTCACGAGCGTAGCCGTAAGCCAAGTCGAACATCGAGTAGTTGAGGCTATGGAAACCGGCCAGCGTGATGAACTGGAAGCGGTAACCCATCGCACCCAGTTCGCGCTGGAACTTGGCGATGGTGGCATCGTCGAGGTTCTTCTTCCAGTTGAACGACGGCGAGCAGTTGTACGCCAGCATCTTGCCCGGAAACTCGGCGTGGATCGCCTCGGCGAACTGGCGGGCGTACTCCAGGTCCGGCGTGCCGGTTTCACACCAGATCAGATCGGCGTACGGGGCGTAGGCGAGGCCGCGGGCGATCGCCTGCTCGACGCCCGGTTTCACGCGGTAGAAGCCTTCGATGGTGCGCTCGCCGGTGCAGAACGGAAGGTCGCGCTCGTCGACGTCGCTGGTCAGCAGGTCGGCTGCCTCGGCGTCGGTGCGGGCGATGATCACCGTCGGTACGCCCATGATGTCGGCAGCCAGGCGTGCCGCGGAGAGTTTTTCCACTGCCTCGCGGGTCGGCACCAGCACCTTGCCGCCCATGTGACCGCATTTCTTCACCGAGGCGAGCTGGTCTTCGAAGTGTACGCCGGCGGCGCCCGCTTCGATCATCGCCTTCATCAGTTCGTGCGCGTTCAGCACGCCGCCGAAACCGGCTTCGGCGTCGGCCACGATCGGCAGGAAGTAGTCGATGAAGTTGGCATCGCCCTCGTCCACGCCTTCCGAGTGCTGGATCTGGTCAGCGCGCTGGAAGGTATTGTTGATGCGCTCGACCACCGACGGCACCGAGTTGGCCGGATAGAGCGACTGATCCGGGTACATCTGGCCGGCGATGTTGGCGTCGGCGGCCACCTGCCAGCCGGACAGGTACACCGCCTTCAGGCCGGCCTTGGCCTGCTGCATCGCCTGGGCGCCGGTCAATGCGCCGAGCGCATTGATGAACGGACTGGTGGTGATGTGCTGCCAGAGCTTGTCGGCGCCGCGGCGGGCCAGGGTGTAGTCGATCTGCAGGGAGCCGCGCAGGCGCTCCACGTCAGCGGCCGTGTAGGTGCGGGTGATCTCCTTCCAGCGCGGGTTGGTGTCCCAGTCGTGCTGGATGGCGGCAATACGCTGTTCGCGAGTGGTCATGGTGTTTTCCCTCTACTTGGTAGGTTTCCTCGGTGCCGGCGGTCAGGCCGGCGCTGCCTTCTGCTTTGTGGCCCGCTGTCGGGCTTATCCGCTAGTCAAACCGGCAATGTGTCGCCAGTATGACGGTGGTGCCTTGTTTGCAGTGCGTCAATCCGGCGCCGGTTTCCGTGCTGTTGTGTTTCCATTAAATCACAAAAAAACCGGCGGTGAAGCGCTAAATTCACCGAGAAATCACGGTGTTTCGCAAGATGACAGCGCTGTTTGAAAATGAACAACTTTGGCTTTCATCCTTGCTGCGGATGCGAACAAAAAAGTGTCACAATGAAAAAGTGTCGACACTTTGGGTTGAATAAGGCTGTGGTGTGATGGCGACGCTGCACCGGGCATGACCGTTAGTCGGGGGTAGGGTTGGGTTGGGCGATGAAGAATCTCGTGCAGAAGATATGGCCGAGATGTGCGCTACACATGGTAGGAAATACCAAGAATAGAAAAGAAATTGTTTCCAAATTTCAATAAATTACTGGCAATTTCTTTGTCATAGCTTGATTTGTCGGGATTTTCAGCAGAAACAATGGTCTGGCTGTGTGTGATTGATTTTATTGTGAATCGTAAAAATGGAATTGACATCCACCATGTGGAATTGCCAGTATGGCGGCAGTTTAAGAGACAGATAAGCATTCTTTAAAGCTGGGGCACATCGGCTAAGAGTGAGGAGAAGCTAGATGAATCAGTTGCACTATTCGGTGGAGGATCGCGCGCCTGCGTTGACCACCGTCCTACTTGCCGCGCAGCACCTGTTGGCCGCCTTGGGCGGCATCATTGCCGTGCCCTTGGTGATTGGCGGTGCTCTCAAACTGCCGGCCGACCAGGTCGTGGCCCTAGTTAACGCTGCCCTGCTCGGTTCGGGCATCGTCTCGGTCATCCAGTGCAAGGGCGTGGGGCCGGTCGGCATCCGACTGCCCTGTGTGATGGGCACCAGCTTTGCCTTTGTCGGCGCGGCGATTAGTGTCGGCGTCGAACACGGCGTGCCCGGCATTCTCGGTTCCTCGCTGGTCGGCTCGCTGGTGATGATCATTGGCAGCTACTTCATGCCGACCATTCGCAAGCTGTTTCCGCATGCCGTCACCGGTGTGGTGGTGGCGATGATCGGCTTGTCGCTGGTGCCGGTGGCGATCGATTGGGCCGCCGGTGGTGCTCACAGCGCCAACTACGGCGCGCCGGCCAATCTGGGTATCTCGCTGTTCGTGCTGGTGCTGGTGATCGGCCTGGTGCAGTGGGGTAAGGGTCTCATCTCGGCGGCGGCGATCGTGATCGGCATGTTCGTCGGCTATCTGGTCTGCCTGGCGCTGGGCATGATCGACTTCTCGCAGGTGCGCCACGCCGCGGTGTTCGCGGTGCCGCAGCCGATGCACTTCGGGCTGAGCTTCCCGATCTCGGGCATCGTCGCGATGTCGATCGCTTACCTGGTGACCATCGTCGAGACCACCGGCACCTTCATGGCGCTCGGCTCGGCGACCCAGACCGAGGTGTCTGGCAAGTGCCTGTCGCGTGGCATCTTGTGCGATGGTGTCGGCTCGGCCTTTGCCGCACTGATGTCGAGCCCGCCGGTGTCCACCTTTGCCCAGAACGTCGGCGTGGTATCGCTTACCGGGGTAGCCAGCCGCCATGTGGTGGCGTTTACCGGTGTGATGCTGTTCCTGGCCGGCCTGTTCCCGGTGCTGGGGGCGCTGGTGGTGACGGTGCCGAAGCCGGTGCTGGGCGGGGCGGGGCTGATGATGTTCGCGATGATCATTTCGGCTGGCATCCAGATGCTAGGCAAGGTCGAACACAGCAAGCGCAACGGCTTGATCATCGCGGTGGCGATCGGCTGTGGCCTGGCCGTGACGGCGCGTCCGGAGTTGCTCTCCAAGCTGCCGGCCTTCGTGAAGGAAGTGTTCGGCTCCGGGATCACCGTTGGCGCCCTGGTAGCGGTGCTGCTCAACCTGGTGCTGCCGGGGCGTCCGGTCGAGACCGAGCATGAGGAAGAGCAGCAGGCCCGCTACATTGAAGAGATTGCCAGCGAGGTCGCCTGAATCGACTGATGTATGAGCGGATCAAAGCGGCCCACCCTTGAGGTGGGCCGTTTGCATTTGCTGTTGCGACGGTTGTCGCGAATAAAGTTGGAATTCATTTCCAATAATTAATTGTTAGACAATTGAAATGGCTTTTTACCGAGACAAATTCGGCTTGTTATCAGGTAATAGCCGGTTTTGCTTGGGAAAAATTCTTGCCAGTGAAATTAAGCAAAAAATGGAATTGACATCCATTATCTAGAATTGACATGATTGCCGCGCAGAATATTTAAGAACAAGACTCTTAGGCTGGCGCTAGTCGGTCGTGCCCACTTCGATTGAGGAGAAACAGGATGGAACAGTTGCTGTACAACGTGGAGGACCGGCCGCCGCTGGCGACGTCGCTCTTGCTGGCCGCCCAACACCTGCTGGCAGCACTGGGCGGCATCATCGCCGTGCCGCTGGTGGTGGGCGGCGTACTGAAGCTGCCGACAGACCAGGTGGTGGCGCTGGTCAACGCGGCGCTGCTGGTGTCGGGGGTGGTGACGATCATCCAGTGCAAGAGTGTCGGCCCGATCGGCATCAAGCTGCCCTGTGTGATGGGCACCAGCTTCACCTTCGTCGCCGCCGCCATCGCGATCGGCTTCGAGCATGGCGTGGCGGGGATTCTCGGCTCGTCGCTGGTCGGCTCCTTCGTGATGATCGTCGGCAGCTTCTTCATGCCGCAGATCCGCAAGCTGTTTCCGCCGGTGGTCACGGGCACGGTGGTGACGATGATCGGCCTGTCGCTGATCCCGGTGGCGATCGACTGGTTCGCCGGCGGCCAGGTCGGCTCGGCGCACTATGCCGATCCGGCCAACCTGGGCATCGCGCTGTTCGTGCTGGCGCTGGTCATCGGCCTGGTGCAGTGGGGTAAGGGCATCATCTCGGCGGCGGCGATCGTGATCGGCATGTTCGTCGGCTACCTGATCTGCCTGGCGCTGGGCCTGGTCGACTTCTCGGCGGTGAAGAACGCGCAGGCGTTCGCGGTGCCGCAGCCACTGCATTACGGCATGACCTTCCCGATCTCGGGCATCATCGGCATGTCGATCGCGTACCTGGTGACCATCGTCGAGTCGACCGGCAACTTCCTGGCGCTGGGCCGCGACGCAGACGCCGATGACCGGCAAGAAGATCGCCAGCGGCATCCTCTGTGACGGCGTGGGGTCGGCGCTGGCGGCGCTGATGTCGACCACCCCGTTCTCGTCGTTCGCGCAGAACATCGGCGTGGTGTCGCTGACAGGCGTGGCCAGCCGTCACGTGGTGACGATGACCGGCGGCCTGCTGGTGCTGGCCGGGCTGTTCCCGGTGCTGGGCGCGCTGATCGTGACCATTCCGCTGCCGGTACTCGGCGACGCCGGACTGATGATGTTCGCGATGATCATCGCCGCCGGCATCCAGATGCTCGGCCGGGTCGAGCACAACAAGCGCAACGGCCTGATCATCGCGGTGGCGATCGGCTGCGGCGTGGCGGTGACGGTGCGCCCGGAGCTGCTGACCAAGCTGCCGGCGTTCGTCAAGGAGATCTTCGGCTCGGGCATCACCGTCGGTTCGCTGGTGGCGCTGTTGCTGAACCTGGTGCTGCCGGGTCGGCCGACCGAGATCGTCGACGCCCACGAGGGCGAGTTCATCGGGGAGACCGCCCGCGAAGCGGTGTGAATGACTTCTTCATATAAATGAGTCAAATGGCTCCCGATGGTGATCGGGGGCCTTTTTTTTATGGTTGTCCGGGGCGCTCCGACAGAAAACGAGGCGATCGGCAGCGATCGCTCTTGAATTGCCGGTTAAAGACCCTACCTTTGTTTCGGTCTTTACCATTGTCGGATTCAGTTAAGGGATCGTCATGCAGGAAAACCAGAACAGCAAGAATGAGTCGGTGGATGCAGCGGACATCGCCGTCGACAAGTTGGCCGAAGCGGCCGGGGTCGAGCCGACCGGTGACGCGGCCCGCATCGCCGAGCTGGAAAAGGAAGTGGCCGAACTGAAGGACAACTTCCTGCGCGCTCGCGCCGACGCCGACAACCTGCGCCGCCGTGCCGCCGAAGACGTGCACAACGCCCGCAAGTTTGCGATCAACAAGTTTGCCGGCGAACTGCTCGGGGTGAAGGACAGCTTGGAGATGGCGCTGGCCGACCAGAGCGGCCAGTTCGACGCGCTGAAGTTCGGCGTCGACCTGACGCTGAAGCAGCTGGCCGCCGCCTTCGACAAGGCCCACATCAGCGAAGTGAACCCGGTCGGCGAGAAGCTCGACCCGCACAAGCACCAGGCGATCAGCGCCGAAGAGTCGGACGCCGAGCCGAACACGGTGATCCGGGTGATGCAGAAGGGCTATACGGTGGCCGACCGCGTGCTGCGCCCGGCGATGGTGGTGGTAGCCAAGGCAAAGGCTTAAATCCCCTCTTGAAAACGTGGCGACCGGCCACGATGTAGCAAAACATGACAGACGATGCCGCCCGGCAAGAGCGGCACAAGATCGAGATACAAGGAATAAAGGAAGACAGAATATGGGCAAAATTATCGGTATTGACCTGGGCACCACCAACTCCTGCCTGTCCGTGATCGAAAACGGCCAGCCGAAGGTGATCGAGAACGCCGAAGGCGCGCGCACCACCCCGTCGATCATCGCCTACATGGACGACGGCGAGATCCTGGTCGGCGCCCCGGCCAAGCGCCAGGCGGTCACCAACCCGAAGCACACCCTGTACGCGGTGAAGCGCCTGATCGGCCGCCGCTTCGAAGACAAGGAAGTGCAGAAGGACATCGACCTGATGCCGTTCGAGATCACCAAGGCCAAGAACGGCGACGCCTGGGTGAAGGTGAACGACCAGGAACTGGCGCCGCCGCAGATCTCGGCCGAAGTGCTGCGCAAGATGAAGAAAGCCGCCGAAGACTACCTCGGCGAAGAAGTGACCGAGGCGGTGATCACCGTGCCGGCCTACTTCAACGACAGCCAGCGTCAGGCCACCAAGGACGCCGGCCGCATCGCCGGCCTGGAAGTGAAGCGCATCATCAACGAACCGACCGCCGCGGCGCTGGCGTTCGGCATGGATAAGCACGACAAGGGCGATTACAAGATCGCCGTGTACGACCTGGGCGGCGGTACCTTCGACATCTCGATCATCGAGATCGCCGACGTCGACGGCGACAAGCAGTTCGAAGTGCTCGCCACCAACGGCGACACCTTCCTCGGCGGCGAAGACTTCGACCAGCGCCTGATCGACTACATCGTCACCGAGTTCAAGCGCGAACAGGGCATCGACCTGAAGAACGACGTGATGGCGCTGCAACGCCTGAAGGAAGCGGCCGAGAAGGCCAAGATCGAGCTGTCGTCCGCGACCCAGACCGAGGTGACCCTGCCGTACATCACCATGGACGCGAGCGGTCCGAAGCACCTGGCGATGAAGATCACCCGTGCCAAGTTCGAGTCGCTGGTCGACGAGCTGGTGCAGCGCACCATCGAGCCGTGCCGCGTGGCGCTGAAGGACGCTGGCGTGTCGATCAACGACATTCACGACGTGATCCTGGTCGGCGGTCAGACCCGCATGCCGATGGTGATCGAGAAGGTGAAGGAATTCTTCGGCAAGGAAGCGCGCCGCGACGTGAACCCGGACGAAGCGGTCGCCGTCGGCGCCGCGATCCAGGGTTCGGTGCTGGCCGGTGACCGTACCGACGTGCTGCTGCTCGACGTGACCCCGCTGTCGCTCGGCATCGAGACGATGGGCGGCATCCTGACCAAGCTGATCCAGAAGAACACCACGATCCCGACCAAGGCGCAGCAGACCTTCTCGACCGCCGAAGACAACCAGAACGCGGTGACCATCCACGTGCTGCAGGGCGAGCGCGAGCGCGCGTCGGCCAACAAGTCGCTCGGTCAGTTCAACCTGGCGGACATCCCGCCGGCACCGCGCGGCATGCCGCAGATCGAAGTGACCTTCGACATCGACGCCAACGGCATCCTGCACGTATCGGCCAAGGACAAGGGCACCGGCAAGCAGGCCAACATCACCATCCAGGCGTCGTCGGGTCTGTCCGAAGCCGAGATCGAGCGGATGGTCCAGGACGCCGAGGCCAACGCCGAGGAAGACAAGAAGCTGGCTGAGCTGGTGCAAGCGAAGAACCAGGCCGAAGGCCTGATCCACTCGGTGAAGAAGTCGCTGACCGAATACGGCGACAAGATCGGTGCCGACGACAAGGCCAAGATCGAAGCCGCGCTGAAGGACGCCGAAGAGGTGGTCAAGGGCGAGGACAAGGAAGCGATCGACGCCAAGGTGCAGGCGCTGATGGAAGCGTCGCACAAGCTGGCTGAGCAGATGTACGCGCAGCAGCCGGAAGGCGAAGCAGCTGCGGCCGACGCCAAGAAGGACGACGGCAACGTGGTCGACGCCGAGTTCGAAGAAGTGAAGGACAAGAAGTAAGCGTTGTTGTCCTGAGGGGCACAGGGACAGGCTGGGGCAACCCCGCCGGCCTCTGTGCCTTTGCTGTTTCGGAATTCCTGTTTTCGGCCAACCTGTGCAGTGGGCCACCAAGGTAAGACACCATGTCCAAACGTGACTATTACGACGCGCTCGGCGTCAATCGCGATGCGTCCGACGACGACATCAAGAAGGCGTACCGCAAGCTGGCGATGAAGTACCACCCGGACCGCAATCCGGACAGCAAGGAATCCGAGGACAAGTTCAAGGAAATCAAGGAGGCGTACGAGATCCTGTCCGAGTCGGACAAGCGCGCCGCCTACGACCAGTTCGGCCACGCCGGTGTCGACCCGAATATGGGCGCCGGCGGCGGCTTCCGCGGCGGCCCGGGCGGCTTCGGCGACTTCGCCGACGCGTTCGGCGACATCTTCGGCGACATCTTCGGCGGCCGTGCCGGCGGCGGCGGGCGCTCCAACGTCTACCGCGGCGCCGACCTGCGCTACAACATGGAGATCACGCTCGAAGAGGCGGCCAAGGGCTGCGAGCGGCAGATCCGCATTCCGACCCATGACGAGTGCGATGTCTGCCACGGCACTGGCGCCAAGCCGGGCACCAGTCCGAAGACCTGCTCGACCTGCGGCGGCCACGGCCAGGTGCGCGTGTCGCAGGGCTTCTTCTCGATCCAGCAGACCTGTCCGACCTGCCACGGCAGCGGCAAGCAGATCACCGACCCGTGCAGCAAGTGCCACGGTGCCGGCCAGGTCAAGACGCACAAGACGCTGAACGTGAAGATCCCGGCCGGCGTCGACGAGGGCGACCGCATCCGCCTGGCGGGTGAGGGCGAGCCGGGCAGCAACGGCGGCCCGACCGGCGACCTGTACGTGGTCGCGCACATCAAGGCGCACCCGGTGTTTCAGCGCGACGGCATGGACCTGCACTGCGAGATGCCGATCACCTTTGCCACCGCGGCGCTGGGCGGCGAGATCGAGATCCCGACGCTCGACGGCATGGCCAAGATGAAGATCCCGGCCGAGACCCAGTCGGGCAAGGTGTTCCGGCTGCGCGGCAAGGGCGTCAAGGCGGTGCGTGGCAACGACTACGGCGACCTGATGTGCCACGTGGTGGTGGAAACCCCGGTGAAGTTGACCGACCGCCAGAAGGAATTGCTGCGCGAGTTCGAAACGGTGGGCGAGGGCGACAAGGCCACCCACAACCCGCGCGCCAAGTCGTTCATGGACAAGCTGCGCGAGTTCTTCGACTGAGCCGCGTCCGCGAGTAATCACAAACGGCAGCCCGCGGGCTGCCGTTTTTTGTGCGCGTTCGTTACCGCACGCTCGGCCGTGGCCGGGATCGCAATGCTCTTCGCCGGAATGGTTATGCGCTCTCCTATATTTCTTAGTGAAGAAGCTAACGGTTCCCGTTTTTATAACTGCCGGCAATTTGTCGACTCCTGGCCGCTATCTGGCCGTTTGGCCCCGGGCCGGCCCGGTTTTGCCGCTGCCGGCGCCGAGGAGTAGACTGCCGCTTTTCCTGAAGGACCGCTCCGATGCTGCATTCGATCTGGTTCTGGGTCGTGATCATCGCCACGCCGCTCGTCACCATGGTCGGCACATTGGCTCGGCTGGCCAAGCGCGAGCCGCCGCTGAAGCTGCCCGACGGCGTCTCGCCCGGCAGCTATCGCCGCTTCGACGACGATCCGCCGGAAGACGACGAGCCACCGCGCCAGTCCTGAATCTCTTTTTTCGCGGTTCACTCACTCTTTAGTGAACCGCGCCGCAGGACAATGGTCTGTAGAAGCACCGATTTTTAATAACGGGAGTGATCATGATTTTTGCCAACCGCTACGCCTCGTCGACCCGGATGCGCCGGATGCGCCGCGACGAGTTCTCGCGCCGGCTGATGCGCGAAAACGTGCTGACCAGCAACGACCTGATCTATCCGGTGTTCGTGCTCGACGGCGACAAGCGCGAGCAGCCGGTGCCGTCGATGCCGGGCGTGGCGCGCCAGAGCCTCGACAAGCTGCTCTACACCGCCGAGGAAGCGGTGAAGCTCGGCATCCCGATGCTGGCGCTGTTCCCGGTGATCGAGTCGGGCAAGACCGAGTTGGCCGAAGAAGCGTACAACCCGGACGGCCTGGTGCCACGGGTGATCCGCGAACTGAAGCAGCGCTTCCCGGAGCTCGGCATCATGACCGACGTGGCGCTCGACCCGTACACCATCCACGGCCAGGACGGCTTGCTCGACGCGTCCGGCTATGTGATCAACGACGAGACCGTCGACGTGCTGGTGCGCCAGGCGCTCTGTCACGCCGAGGCCGGCGCCGAGGTGGTGGCACCGAGCGACATGATGGACGGCCGCATCGGCGCGATCCGCGAATCGCTGGAAGAGGCCGGGCTGATCCACACCCGCATCATGGCGTACTCGGCCAAATACGCCTCGGCGTTCTACGGCCCGTTCCGCGACGCGGTAGGCAGCTCGGCCAACCTCGGCAAGGCCGACAAGAACACCTACCAGATGGACCCGGCCAACAGCGACGAAGCGCTGCAGGAAATCGCGCTCGATCTCGCCGAAGGCGCCGACATGGTGATGGTCAAGCCGGGCATGCCATATCTGGACGTGATCCGCCGCGTGAAGGACGAATTCAAGGTGCCGACCTTCGCCTACCAGGTGTCCGGCGAATACGCGATGCTGAAGGCGGCGTTCGCCAACGGTTGGCTGAACGAAGAGGCCTGCATGCTCGAAGCCTTGGTCGCGTTCAAGCGCGCCGGCGCCGACGGCGTTCTGACCTATTTCGCGCTCGACGCGGCGCGCGCGTTGCAGCGCTGAGCCGTAACCGATTTAGTCAAAACCACCCCGCTTGCCCATGCCGGCGGGGTTTTTGTTGCGGTGCAGCGGCGACGGTCCGGCTAAAGTGGCCGGCTTTGGCTAAAATCGACGCTGACAGGGGCTGCCGGCCGTCTGTTCGGCCAACCTTGTAGTGGTGCCGGGCAGGATCCTCGCACGCTCTCGTTTCTGAACGCCGCCGTCCGGCCACCCCGACGGCGGTGCACTCGCTTGTGTAACCGACACGTACAGAGTCATTCATGAACCACACCTATCTTGCCCACCTGGAAGCGACGCTCAACGAGATTCGCTCCGACGGCTTCGAGAAGCCGGAACGCGTCATCGCCACCCCGCAGCGCGCCGACATCACCCTTGCCGACGGCGCGCCGGTGCTGAACTTCTGCGCCAACAACTACCTGGGGCTCGCCGACGACGCGCGGCTGATCGCCGCCGCCAAGCAGGGCCTCGACGAGTACGGTTACGGCTGCGCCTCGGTGCGCTTCATCTGCGGCACCCAGCGCGTGCACAAGGAGCTGGAGGCGGCGCTGTCGCGCTTTCTCGGCACCGACGACACCATCCTCTATTCGAGCTGCTTCGACGCCAACGGCGGCGTGTTCGAGACGCTGCTGACCGAAGCCGACGCGGTGATCTCGGACGAGCTGAACCACGCGTCGATCATCGACGGCGTGCGGCTGTGCAAGGCCAAGCGCTTCCGCTACAAGAACAACGACATGGCCGACCTCGAGGCGCAGCTCAAGGCGGCCGAGGCGGCCGGTGCGCGCTTCAAGCTGGTGGTGACCGACGGCGTGTTCTCGATGGACGGCATCATCGCCAACCTGAAGGGCATCTGCGATATCGCCGAGCGCCACGACGCGCTGGTGATGGTCGACGACTCGCACGCGGTCGGCTTCATCGGTGACACCGGTGCCGGCACGCCGGAATACTGTGGTGTGTCCGACCGGGTCGACATCTACACCGGCACGCTCGGCAAGGCGCTCGGCGGCGCGTCGGGCGGTTACGTGTCGGCGCACAAGCCTATCGTCGAGCTGCTGCGCCAGCGTTCGCGCCCTTATCTGTTCTCGAACAGCCTGGCGCCGGCGCTGACTGCGGCCAGCCTGAAGGTGCTCGAGATCCTGGCATCCGACGAGGGCCGCCGGCTGCGCAATCACCTGAAGACCAACGCCGAACTGTTCCGCAATGAGATGGCCGAGGCCGGCTTCGAGCTGGTGCCGGGCGAACACCCGATCATCCCGGTGATGCTCGGCGACGCGCGCCTGGCCGGCGAGATGGCCGCCGAGCTGCTCAAGGAAGGCGTGTACGTGATCGGCTTCTCCTACCCGGTGGTGCCGAAGGGCCGTGCGCGCATTCGCACCCAGATGTCGGCCGGCCACAGCACCGAGCAGGTGCAGCAGGCGGTGGCGGCGTTCATCAAGGTGGGGCGTAAGCTCGGCGTGATCCCGGCCTGAGAAACCAGTCCTTAAAGTTACTGCGCGGGCGTGATCTCGGGTTGGGCGGTCGGCGTGCGAATCTATCGCTGGGCGTATCGCAGATACGCACGCAGAGATTCGCCCAGCGATCGGGAATCCTCATGTACTTAAGTACATTCCGGTTCCTGCGCTCCATCCGCCCCTCGCTGACGCCCGCTCGCTACACTTTAAGGACTGGTTCTGAGCCGGTCGAATTGAAGGTATTCCGTTGGCCGGGGCGATCCTTCGGCCAACCCTAAGATAGAGGCAGCTTCATGAAAGCACTGGCAAAACTCGAACGGGCCAAGGGTCTAACGATGACCGACGTGGCCAAGCCGGAAATCGGCCACAACGACTTGCTGATCAAGATCAGCAAGACCGCGATCTGCGGCACCGACATCCACATCTGGAACTGGGACGACTGGGCGCAGAAAACTATCCCGGTGCCGATGCACGTCGGTCACGAGTACGTCGGCGTAGTCGCCGGCATCGGCTCGGAGGTGCAGGGCTTCAAGCTGGGCCAGCGCGTCTCCGGCGAAGGCCACATCACCTGCGGCCACTGCCGCAACTGCCGCGCCGGCCGCCGCCACCTGTGCCGCAACACCGTCGGCGTCGGCGTCAATCGCCCCGGCGCGTTCGCCGAATACCTGGTGATCCCGGCGTTCAACGCCTTCCCGATTCCGGACGACATCTCCGACGACCTGGCGTCGATCTTCGACCCGTTCGGCAACGCGGTGCACACCGCGTTGAGCTTCAACCTGGTCGGTGAAGACGTGCTGATCACCGGCGCCGGCCCGATCGGCATCATGGCGGTGGCGATCGCGCGCCACGTCGGCGCGCGCCACGTGGTGATCACCGACGTGAACGACTACCGGCTCGGCCTGGCCGAGCAGCTGGGCGCGACCCGCGCGGTCAACGTCGCCAAGCAGGACCTGAAGGCGGTGATGGCCGAGCTGAACATGCACGAGGGCTTCGACGTCGGTCTGGAGATGTCTGGCAACCCGCAGGCGTTCCGCCAGCTGCTCGATGTGATGAACCACGGCGGCAAGGTCGCGCTGCTCGGCATCCCGCCGGCCGACACCGCGATCGACTGGAACCAGGTGATCTTCAAGGGCCTGGAGATCAAGGGCATCTACGGCCGCGAGATGTTCGAGACCTGGTACAAGATGGTGGCGCTGTTGCAGTCGGGCCTCGATATCGGCGCTATCATCACCCACCACTACAAGGTCGACGACTTCGAGGCCGGCTTCGCGGCGATGCTGTCGGGGCAGAGCGGCAAGGTGATTCTCGACTGGCAGTGAGCGTTGCCGGCCGGCAATGCCGTATGCTAACGCTTGGCCGAACGGGCCGGTTCCCTCTGGGGGCCGGCCCGTTTTGCTCGTCCGGGCTATATCTCGCACACCCTGGTTCGGCCCGCGACCTCGCCGCGGGACGGACGCAACAGACTCGCTCCGCATCGGCCATCCTCAGGTAATCTGAACGCAGCCTGCTTGCTGCGTGCCGCGATAACGGCGCGGACCGGGCCGGGAAGCGTTGCCCGCGCCGCCTAATCGCGGCGACCGGCCGACTGCTTGCTTTCCCGCGTCGGTAAAGGCAAGTAAAATCGATCCAATTTTGTCCATTACTCATTCACGTGACATGCTGACTTTTCAGGAAATCATCCTCACGCTGCAGAACTACTGGAATCGCCAGGGTTGCGCCTTGCTGCAGCCCTACGATACCGAAGTCGGTGCCGGCACCTCGCACACAGCGACCTTCCTGCGCGCGCTCGGCCCGGAGCCGTGGAACGCCGCCTACGTGCAGCCGTCGCGCCGGCCGAAGGACGGCCGCTACGGCGAGAACCCGAACCGACTGTTCCAGCATCACCAGTTCCAGGTGGTGCTGAAGCCGTCGCCGCCGAATATCCAGGATCTGTACCTCGGCTCGCTGAAGGAGCTGGGCCTCGACCCGACCGTGCATGACATCCGTTTCGTCGAGGACGACTGGGAAAACCCGACGCTCGGCGCCTGGGGCCTCGGTTGGGAGGTGTGGCTGAACGGCATGGAGGTGACCCAGTTCACCTACTTCCAGCAGGTCGGCGGTCTCGACTGCAAGCCGGTGCTCGGCGAGATCACCTACGGTCTCGAGCGTCTGGCGATGTATTTGCAGAACATCGAAAACGTCTACGAGCTGGTGTGGACCTACCTGCCGGACGGCACGCCGGTCACCTACGGCAATGTGTTCTTCCAGAACGAGGTCGAGCAGTCGAAGTACGCGTTCGAGCACAGCAACGTCGAGCTGCTGTTCCGCCAGTTCAACGATTACGAGGCGGAAGCCCGTCGCCTGCTGGACGCCGGTCTGCCGCTGCCGGGCTACGAGATGATCCTCAAGGCCGGCCACACCTTCAACCTGCTCGATGCGCGCGGTTCGATCTCGGTGACCGAGCGCGCCACCTACATCGGCCGCATCCGCAACCTGGCACGCGGTGTGGCGCAGGCCTACTACGATTCGCGCGAAGCCCTCGGCTTCCCGATGCTCAAACGCGACTGACCCGAGCCGCGCCGTCGGCCTTTGGCCTGCGGCGCATTCGTGCGACCGAACAGAACAGACACCATGAACGCAACCCTGCTGATTGAACTTTTAACCGAGGAACTGCCGCCGAAGGCGCTGCCGAAGCTCGCGGCCAGTTTCGCCGACACGATTAGCGACGAGCTGAAGAAACTGCAGTTCGCCGCCGCCGACGCCGTCATCCACGTGTTCGCCACCCCGCGCCGCCTGGCGGTGCAGATCCCGGGCGTGCTCGCGCTGCAGCCGGACCAGCACATCGTCAAGAAGGGCCCGTCGCTCGCCGCCGGCATGAAGGACGGCGTGCCGACCAAGGCGCTGGAAGGCTTCGCCCGCTCCTGCGGCATCGCGGTGAGCGAGCTGACCGTCTCCAACGACGGCAAGCAGGACGTCTACGCTTACGAGTCGACCAAGGCCGGTGAGGCGCTGTCCGCGGTGCTGTCCGGCATCGTCGCGACCGCGCTGAAGAAGCTGCCGGCGCCGAAGCTGATGCGCTGGGGCGACCTCGACTACCAGTTCGTCCGCCCGGTGCACGGCCTGGTGATGCTGCACGGCAGCGAGCTGATCGACGGTGAGGTGCTGGGCCTGACTAGCGGCAACGCCACCCGCGGTCACCGCTTCCTGTCGCTGGACGAGGTGGTATTCGGCGACGCCGACCAGTACCCGACCGCGCTGTTCGAGCAGGGCTACGTGGTGGCGAGCTTCGACGCGCGCCGCAGCCTGATCCGCCGTCGCCTCGACGACCACGCCGCCAAGCTCGGCGCGACCATCGCCGCCGACGACGCACTGCTCGACGAGGTAACCGGCCTGGTCGAATGGCCGGTGGTGCTGGAGGCGAACTTCGACTCCGAATTCCTGCGCGTGCCGCAGGAGTGCCTGATCCTGACCATGCAGCAGAACCAGAAGTACTTCCCGCTGCTCGACGGCAACGGCAAGCTGATGAACCGTTTCCTCCTGGTGTCCAACCTGGAGGCGAGCGACACGTCGAACATCGTCCACGGCAACGAGCGCGTGCTGCGCGCCCGCCTGTCCGACGCCAAGTTCTTCTTCGAGCAGGACCAGAAGCAGCGCCTCGACACGCGGCTGTCGCGCCTGGCGCATGTGGTCTACCACAACAAGATCGGCACCGTGCTCGAACGCGTCGAGCGTCTGCAGGCGATCGCCGGCGGCATCGCCGCGCAGATGGGCGCCGACCAGGCGTTGGCCGAATGCGCCGCGTATCTGGCCAAGGCGGATCTCGTCACCGACATGGTCGGCGAGTTCCCGGAGCTGCAGGGCGTGATGGGCATGTACTACGCGCTGCACGACGGCCAACACCCGGACGTGGCCGCCGCAATCGAGGGTCACTACCACCCGCGCTTCGCCGGCGACACGCTGCCGCAGGGCCCGATCGCCACCGCGGTGGCGCTGGCCGACAAGCTGGAAACGCTGGTCGGCATCTGGGGCATCGGCCTGATCCCGACCGGCGACAAGGACCCGTTCGCGCTGCGCCGCGCCGCGCTCGGCGTGCTGCGCATGGTGCTGGAAACTCCGCTCGAGCTGAAGGCGCTGCTGACGCTGGTCGCCGGCGTGTTCCCGGCCGGCAAGCTGTCGGCCACTGTGGTCGACGAGGTGTACGGCTTCATGCTCGACCGGCTGAAGAACTACCTCGCCGGCGAATTCCAGGGCGACGAGATCGATGCGGTGCTGGCGCAGGCGCCGAACCGCCTCGACGAGGTGCGCGCCGTGTTGGCCGCGGTGGCCGAGTTCAAGCGCCTGCCGGAAGCGGCGACGCTGGCGGCCGCCAACAAGCGGGTGAAGAACATCCTGAAAAAGACCGAGGGCGAGGTCGGTGCGGTCAAGTTGGCGCTGTTCGCCGAGGACGCCGAGAAGGCGCTGTACGACGCGGTCGAAGCGCTGGCGCCGCAGGTCGAGGCCAAGTTCGCCGCGCACGACTTCACCGCCGCGTTGTCGCTGTTGGCGGGCCTGAAGGCGCCGGTCGACGCGTTCTTCGACTCTGTGATGGTGATGGTCGACGACGAAGCCGTGCGTGCCAACCGCATCGCGCTGCTGGCGCGCCTGTCGGCGCTGTTCAACCGCGTGGCCGACATTTCCTTGCTGGCCGAGTAAGGTCGCCGCAAGCGGGCGCACGACTCCCGAGCCGGAGCGTGCGCCTTTCGTGTTTCTCGGGGGGAAGCTGTGAGACTGGTGATTCTGGACCGCGACGGCGTGATCAATCACGACCGCGACGATTTTGTGAAAAGCCCGGCCGAATGGGTGCCGATCGACAAGAGCCTGGAGGCGATCGCCAACTTCACCCAGGCCGGCTGGCGCGTGGTGGTGGCGACCAACCAATCGGGGATCGGCCGCAAGCTCTATACCGTGCAGGCGCTCAACGCGATGCACGAGAAGATGCACCGGCTGGTCAACCAAGCCGGCGGCCGCATCGACGCGGTGCTGTTCTGCCCGCACACCGCCAACGACAATTGCGACTGTCGCAAACCGAAGCCCGGCATGATTCTGGAGATCGCCCAGCGCTTCAACGCCGACACCGACGGCCTGCCGCTGATCGGCGACAGCCTGCGCGACCTGCAGGCGATCGCCGCGGTCGGCGGCCAACCGCTGTTGGTGAAGACCGGCAAGGGCGCGAAGACACTGGCCGCCGGCGGCCTGCCCGACGGCACGCTGGTGTTCGACGACCTGTACGCCGCCGCCGACTATCTGATCGACACGGCCCACTGAACTGGAGACGCCGGCCGGCGGCGACGTCGGCCGAAACCCGAAAATGTCCATTCTGATTCGCAACCTGATTTACTGGCTGGTGCTGATCGTCATCACGCCGCTGTTCTTTCTTGCCCTGTTCATCGCCGCACCGTTGCCGCGCCGTACCCGTCACGTGGTCGGCCAGAGCTGGGCCCGCCTCTTGACCTGGACGCTGGTGCACGTGGTCGGCCTGAAGTACCGGGTGATCGGCCGCGAGAACATCATCGACAGCCCCGGCATCATCTGCTCGAAGCACCAGTCCGGTTGGGAGACGCTGGCGCTGCAGGCGATCTTCCCGGCGCAGATCTACGTCGCCAAGCGCGAACTGCTGTGGATTCCGTTCTTCGGTTGGGGGCTGGCGCTGATGAACCCGATCGCGATCAACCGTTCCGACCGCAGCCGCGCCAACGACCGGCTGCTGGAGCAGGGCCGTGAGCGGCTGCGCCACGGTTTCTGGATCACCGTGTTCCCGGAAGGCACCCGGATCAAGCCGGGCAGCCGCGGCAAGTACAAGCTCGGCGCAGCACGGATGGCCAAGACGCTGGAGATCCCGCTGGTGCCGGTGGCGCATAACGCCGGCGAATTCTGGCCACGCAACGCCTTCATCAAGCAGCCGGGCGAGATCACCGTGGTGATCGGCACGCCGATCTACCCGGGCGAGCGCGGCCCCGAGGCAACGATGAAAGAAGCCGAGGAGTGGATCGAAGCGCGCCAGCGCGAGATCGGCGGCGTCGGCCCGTTTGCCAACCCGGACGAGCGTGCCCGACGTCTTGCATCTCACTCTGCCTGAGGGCAGGGTGCCGGTTCGCGTGTCGCGCAAGGCGCGCACGCGCATCTCGCTGCGCATCGCCGACGGCGAGGTGCGGCTGGCGGCGCCGCCCGGCGTGCCGCTGGCCGAACTGCAGCGCATCCTGGAACTTCGCCGCGACTGGATTGCCTTGCATTGGCGGGCCGCGCCGCGCGCGACCGACAGCGTGCCGGCGACCATCAACCTGTTCGGCCAAGCGCTGACGCCGCAGCCGGTCGACGGCCGGCGGCGCAGCGTGCGGCGCGATGGCGATAGCCTATTGATCGCCGGCGCGGCCGAGCCGGCCGAACAGCGCACTGCGCTGGCCCAGTGGCTGGCACGCGAGGCGGCGCTGTATCTGCCGGCGCGCACCGCGGCGCTGGCGCGCCACACCGGCCTGCTGCCGCGCGAGGTGAAGCTCGCCAACGCG
Source organism: Crenobacter sp. CS_VA4 (assembly GCF_055597485.1). Classification (NCBI taxonomy): domain Bacteria; kingdom Pseudomonadati; phylum Pseudomonadota; class Betaproteobacteria; order Neisseriales; family Neisseriaceae; genus Crenobacter; species Crenobacter sp. CS_VA4. The sequence goes on along the minus strand of NZ_JBVMAE010000003.1, from coordinate 122,869 downwards.
CGCGGCCGCTGGGGCAGCTGCACCAGCGCCGGTGTGGTGCGGCTCAACTGGCGGCTGATCCAGGCGCCGCCTGCTGTGATCGATTACGTGATCGTCCACGAGCTGTCGCATCTTCAACACATGAACCATTCCGCCGCGTTCTGGGCGCTGGTCGGGCGCCATTGCCCCGCTTGGCAGGCCCGGCGCGACTGGCTCAAACAGCATTCGGCCGAGCTGTTCCGAATCGGCTGAACCCTGCCGCTGCCGCGTCGGTTGGCGGCGGTCGTTGGCAAGACAAGGAGAATCACCATGCGTCTGTTGCATACCATGCTGCGGGTCGGCAATCTCGAGCGTTCCTTGGCGTTTTACCAGGATGTGCTCGGCATGAAGCTGCTGCGCAGAACCGACTACCCGGAGGGCCGCTTCACGCTGGTGTTCGTTGGCTACGGCGACGAGAAGGACACCGCGGTGCTCGAGCTGACCCACAACTGGGATACCGAGTCGTACGAGCTCGGCAACGCCTACGGCCACATCGCGGTCGAGGTCGACGACGCTGCCGCCGCCTGTGACGCGGCGCGCGCCAAGGGTGGCAAGGTGGTGCGCGAGGCCGGCCCGATGAAGCACGGCACCACCGTGATCGCCTTCATCGAGGACCCGGACGGCTACAAGATCGAGTTCATCCAGAAGCGCAGCCGCTAAGCGGTGTGAGAACCAGCCCTCAAAGTGTAGCGAGCGGGTGTCAGCTCGGGGCGGACGGAGCGCAGGAACCGGAATGTACTGGAGTACATGAGGATTCCTGATCGCTGGGCGAATCAATAGATTCGCACGCCGACCGTCCAACCCGAGATCACGTCCGCGCAGTAACTTTGAGGACTGGTTCAGAGAGCCGGTGACGCGGGGGCGTCGCCAGCTGCAGTAGCACGACAGTTGGCGAAACCACAAAGCCCCCGTCCGAGGGGCGTGCTAGTGTCGACTGCCGTGTTTTGTACGGGTGCCGGCGGCAGCTGCCGGACCCGTCCTTGGGGCGGTCTGTCCGTCCTTTTTTGCAATCGGGCCTTGCCCGCTGGGGTCGCTTCGCCGAACACGACTGGACAGCGACGGAACGTTTAACGCGCACCGCCCGTCCTGGTTGACCGAACGGCCCGTTCCCCGAGACAGGAGAAACAATGAAAAAAACCATCCTGAGGACCCTATTGCCGCTGCTGTTGCTGGCGCCCGGGCTTGCCCAGGCGGCCGACCTCGACGGCGCCACGCTGAGCCTCGCCTGGGCGATCCCGTTCGCCGGCATCCTGCTGTCGATCGCGCTGTTCCCGATCTTTGCGCCGGGCTTCTGGCACCACCACTTCGGCAAGATCACCGCGCTGTGGACCGTGCTGTTCCTGGTGCCGTTCGCGTTTGCGTTCGGCGGCCACACCACTCTCGCGCTCTTGGTGCACGCATTGCTGACCGAGTACATCCCGTTCATCGTGCTGCTATTCTCGCTCTACACGGTGTCGGGCGGCATCCTGGTGTGGGGCAATCTGCACGGCTCGGCCAAGCTCAACACCGGCATCCTGGCGATCGGCACCGTGCTCGCGTCGCTGATGGGCACCACCGGCGCGGCGATGCTCTTGATCCGTCCGCTGCTGAAGGCCAACGACAACCGCAAGCACAATGTGCACGTGGTGGTGTTCTTCATCTTCCTGGTCGCCAACGTCGGCGGCGGCCTGACCCCGCTCGGCGACCCGCCGCTGTTCCTCGGCTTTTTGATGGGCGTCGATTTCTTCTGGACGATGAAGTTCATGGCGCTGCCGGTGCTGCTGTTGTCGCTGGCCTTGCTGGCGATCTTCTACGTCGTGGACAGCTACTACTTCAAGAAGGAAGGCGTCGAGCCGCGCGACCCGAGCCACGATACGCCGATCAAGCTGTACGGCACCTTCAACTTCGTGCTCTTGGCCGGCGTGATCGGCGCGGTGCTGCTGTCGGGCTTCTGGAAGCCGGGCGTCAGCTTCGACATCGTCGGCACCCATCTCGAGCTGCAGAACCTGGTGCGCGACCTGTTGCTGCTGGTGCTGGCGTTCGCCTCGCTGGCGCTGACGCCGAAGCAGGTCCGCGCCGGCAACGAGTTCAACTGGGACCCGATCCTGGAGGTGGGCAAGCTGTTCGCCGGCATCTTCATCACCATCGCGCCGGCGATCGCGATCCTGCGCGCCGGCAGCGACGGCCAGCTCGCCGCGCTGGTCGGCATGGTGTCGGGCGAGGACGGCATGCCGATCAATGCGATGTACTTCTGGATGACCGGCATCCTGTCGAGCTTCCTCGACAACGCGCCGACCTATCTGGTGTTCTTCAACCTGGCCGCCGGCGACGCCACGACATTGATGACCCAGCTGCCGCAGACGCTGCTGGCGATCTCGATGGGCGCGGTGTTCATGGGCGCGATGACCTATATCGGCAACGCGCCGAACTTCATGGTCAAGGCGATCGCCGAGCAGCGCGGCATTGCGATGCCGAGCTTCTTCGGCTTCCTCGCCTGGTCGTGCGCGTTCCTGCTGCCGCTGTTCGCGCTTTTGACGGTGCTGTTCTTTCGCGTCTGATACCGCACCGCGACGTTGGCCGAAACGCCCGCCACCCGGCGGGCGTTTTTCATCGCGCCTCGTCGCCGTCCGGGCCGTAGAACAGCACCCAGCAGGCGAAGTCGTCCGAGAAGTCGACGAAGCGGTGCTCGACCCCGGCCGGTACGAACAAGAGCTCGCCCGGTTCGAACGGCTGGCGGGTGTCGCCGCAGATGGACTCGCCGTGACCGCTGGCGATCAGATACACCTCGTCGCGGCGATGCGGCTGCTGCCTGTTGACGCCGATAGGGCGGTACAGCTCGACCTCCAGCGTGCCGTGGCGCAGCAGGGTGATGAACGGCGCATCGTGGCCGGCGAGCGCGGCGTGCGCGTTGGCGAGGGTCAGACGTTGTTCCATGGCGGTATTCCGGCGGCGAAAGAGGGACCCTCACTCTAGCCGCCAGGCTGATGGCTCGACAGTGACAGCGGGTGTCGGTGGCCGCGGCGACAGTGGCTTCGACCAGGCTGATGCGCCGTTTCCTGTCCGGTCCGCGCCGGTAGCGCGTCGCCTGAGCGCCGCGCCACCGCTTTGCGGTATCCTTACTCCTTTGCCGTTTTCACGTTTTTGACAGTCATGCACATCCACATTCTCGGCATCTGCGGCACTTTCATGGGCGGCCTTGCCGCCATCGCCAAGCAGGCCGGCCACCGCGTCACCGGTTGCGATACCAACGTCTACCCGCCGATGAGTACCCAGCTCGAGGCGATGGGCATCGAGTTGGCCCAGGGCTTCGGCGCCGAGCAGATCGAACTCAATCCCGACATCTACGTGATCGGCAACGTGGTCACCCGCGGCAAGCCCTTGATGGAGGAGATCCTCAACCGCGGCCTGCCGTATATCTCCGGCCCGCAATGGTTGGCCGAAAACGTGCTGCACGACCACTGGGTGCTGGCGGTGGCCGGCACGCACGGCAAGACCACCACCAGCTCGATGCTGGCGTGGATCCTGGAAGACGCCGGCCTCGCGCCCGGTTTCCTGATCGGCGGCATCCCGGAAAACTTCGGCGTGTCGGCGCGGCTGCCGGGCGTGCCGGCGCAGGACCCGGCGAGCGAGAGCCCGTTCTTCGTGATCGAGGCCGACGAGTACGACACCGCCTTCTTCGACAAGCGCAGCAAGTTCGTCCACTACCGGCCGCGCACCGCGATCCTCAACAATCTGGAATTCGACCACGCCGACATCTTCGCCGATCTCGCCGCGATCGAGACCCAGTTCCACCACCTGGTGCGCACCGTGCCGGGCAACGGGCGCCTCGTCGCCAACGGCCGCGAGGCCAGCCTCGAGCGGGTGCTGGCGCGCGGCTGCTGGACGCCGGTCGAGCGCTTCGGCGGCGACGCCGGCTGGCAGGTCGGTGCGGTCGACGCCGACGGCAGCTTCGAGGTGAGGCTCGACGGCGCGCTGCAGGGCCGGGTCGAGTGGTCGCAGCTCGGCGAGCACAACCGCCTGAACGCGCTGGCCGCGATCGCCGCCGCCCGCCATGTCGGCGTCAAGGTGACCGACGCGATCGCGGCGCTCGGCCGCTTCCGCACGGTGAAGCGGCGCATGGAGGTGAGGGGCGTGGTGAACGGCGTCACCGTCTACGACGACTTCGCCCACCACCCGACCGCGATCGCGACCACCGTCGCCGGGCTGCGCGCCAAGGTCGGCGCCGGCACGCGCATCCTGGCGGTGCTCGAGCCGCGCTCGAACACGATGAAGCTCGGCACGATGAAGGACGCGCTGCCCGGTTCGCTCGCCGCCGCCGATAAGGTGTTCTGCTATGCGGCGAACCTGGGCTGGAACCCGGCCGACGCCTTGCTGCCGCTCGGTGACCAGGCGCAGACCTTCGACGACCTCGACGCGCTGATCGCGGCGGTGGTCGCTGAGGCGCGCCCGGGCGATCAGGTGCTGGTGATGAGCAACGGCGGCTTCGGCGGCATCCACGGCAAGCTGCTGGACAGGTTGGCTTAAGTAACTGCACCACGCGACAAGGTTGGCCGAACCGGGCATGTGCCGGTTCGGCCAACTTTTTTTTTTTTTTTTTGCGGCTACGCTGCCGCCCGCGCTACCTCGGCCTTCACCTGGCGCACGAAGTCCTGCACCAGCAGCGAATGATCCTCTTCTCGGTAGACCAGCCACACCGCGGTGCGCGCCTCCGGGTCGGCGATCGCGCGGTAGGTGACGTTGTCGAGCTGGATGCGTTGCTGCAGCGCCGGCAGGATGGACACGCCGAAGCCGGCGGCGACCAGCGCGATCTGCGTCGACGCCTCGCGCGCTTCCTGCGCGATGCGCGGCGTGAAGCCGGCGTGGCGGAACAGGCCGATGATCTGCTCGTACAGGCTGATGCCGATCGTGCGCGGAAACAGCACGAAGTCGTCGCCGGCGAACGCATCGAGCGGCAGCGCCTCGCCCGGCGCGTGCTGCGCCAGCGGATGGTCGCTGCGCATCGCGATCACCATCGGCTCGTGCATCAGCTCGATCGCGGTCAGCGCCTCGGGCAGCTCGGCCGGGCGGATCAGGCCCACGTGCAGGCGTCGCTCCATCAGCGCGTCGATCTGGTCGACGGTGTTCAGTTCCTGCAGCGCCAAGCGCACGTCCGGGTGGCTCTGCCGGAAGGCGTAGATAGAGCGCGAGAACACCGCGGTGAACGGCGCCGACACGGTGAAGCCGAGCCGCAGCTCGCCGATCTCGCCGCGGTGCGCGCGCGCCGCCTGTTCGACCGCGCTGTCGAGCCGCGCGATGATCGCGCGGGTCTCGGCGAGGAACAGCCGGCCCGCCTCGGTCAGCTCGACGCGGCGGTTGGTGCGGTTGAACAGCCGCGCGCCGATGCCATCCTCCAGCGCGCGGATCTGCTGGCTCAACGGCGGCTGGGTGATGCCGAGCCGTTCGGCGGCGCGGCCGAAGTGCAGCTCCTCGGCGACGGCGATGAAATAGTGCAGCTGGCGCAGTTCCATGGATTGAGTCGTAAAAGCTATCAAATAGGTCGATTACTATTATCGACAGCAATCAATGGCCTTTCTACACTGAGCTTGAATATCCCTGTTATGGCCTGACGCCGCCTTGGTGCGTCGGGCTCCTCCCGGTTCCGAAAGCTATGAGTAGAAATATCGACGGCGTGCCGTTGCCGCAGCGCTATGGGGCGATCCTGGTGATCGCGCTCGGCGTCAGCATGGCGGTGCTCGACGGCGCGATCGCCAACGTGGCGCTGCCGACCATCGCGCGCGACCTGAACGCGAGCCCGGCCGCGTCGATCTGGGTGGTCAACGCCTACCAGCTGGCGATCACCATCTCGTTGCTGGCGTTCGCCTCGCTCGGCGACATCGTCGGCTACAAGCGCATCTACCAGTGGGGCCTCGCGGTATTCACCGTCACCTCGGTGGGGTGCGCGCTGTCCGATTCGCTGATGACGCTGACCGTTGCGCGTGTGTTGCAGGGCTTCGGCGCGGCGGCGATCATGAGCGTCAACACCGCGCTGATCCGGGTGATCTACCCGAAGGCGCAGCTGGGGCGCGGCATGGGCTACAACTCGCTGCTGGTGGCGCTGTCGTCGGCGGCCGGCCCGACCATCGCCGCGGCGATCCTGTCGGTGACCTCGTGGCAGTGGCTGTTTGCGATCAACCTGCCGATCGGCCTGATCGCCTGGCTGATCGCGCTGCGCGCGCTGCCGGCCAACCCGCACCAGGTCAGCCACCGCTTCGACATCAAGAGCGCGCTCTTGAACGCGCTGACCTTCGGCCTGTTGATCTTCAGCGTCGACGGCTTCGGCCACGGCGAGAGCCCGCTGTTGGTCGGCGCGCTGCTCGTCGTCGCGCTGGCTATCGGCTACGTGTTCGTGCGCCGCCAGCTCGATCTCGCCGCGCCGCTGCTGCCGGTCGACCTGCTGCGTATTCCCTTATTTGGCCTGTCGGTCGGCACCTCGATCTGCTCGTTCACCGCGCAGATGCTGGCGCTGGTGTCGTTGCCGTTCTACCTGCAGTCGCTCGGCTACGGCCCGGCCCAGATCGGCCTGTTGATGACGCCGTGGCCGCTGGTGATCATGGTGGTCGCGCCCTTGTCCGGCCGCCTGGTGGAAAAGTACTCGCCGGGCCTGCTCGGCGCGATCGGCCTCTCCCTGTTCGCGGCCGGCCTGCTGTCGCTGTCGCTGCTGCCGGCGCAGCCTAGCCACCTCGACATCGTCTGGCGGATGGCGCTGTGCGGGATCGGCTTCGGTTTCTTCCAGTCGCCGAACAACTACGCGATGCTGTCGGCCGCGCCGGCGCACCGCAGCGGCGGCGCCAGCGGCATGCTCGGCACCGCGCGGCTGCTGGGGCAGACCACCGGGGCGTCGCTGGTGGCGCTGCTGTTCAATCTGTTTCCGCATAACGGCACGAGCATGGCGCTGATTGTCGGCGCGGTGTTTGCGCTCGGTGCGGCCGGGGTGAGCTGCTTGCGGATGGCGAACGGGGTCGGGCGGGTGGTGGCTAGCCACTGAGCACTGAGCCTGTTCGGCCAACGTGGGCTAAGGTGTCGGGATGAACATACGCCGCCTTGTCCCCGCCGATGCCATTACCTACCGGCAGCTGATGCTGGAAGCGTACGAGCGTCATCCCGACGCGTTTACCTCGAGCGTTTCGGAACGCTCGGTGCTGCCGATTTCGTGGTGGGAGTCGCGTCTAGCCGAATCTGAGACCGTTTTCGGCGCGTTCGACGGCGAACTGCTCGCCGGCGTTGCCGGCATCGCCTTCGACACGCGCGAGAAGGCCCGCCACAAGGCCACGCTGTTCGGCATGTACGTCCCGGCGCGATTCCGTCAGACAGGCTTGGGGCGTTACCTGGTCGAGGCGGTGCTGGAGCATGCCCGAGGGCGCGGCGGCATCCGAACCGTCCAGCTCACCGTCACCGACGGCAATGCCGCGGCGCGCCGACTGTACGAACGCTGCGGTTTCGTCGAATTCGGGCTGGAGCCGCTGGCCGTCATGGTGGGCAGCGAGTTCGTGGCGAAGCTGCATATGTGGTGCGATCTGAACGGGCCGGCCTGATGCGGCTGCTCAACGCCGTACGCTCACCCCGATGTCCAGGCGACAAAAAACCCGGCGCTGTCCCGTGCGCCGGGTTTTTTGTTTCGGCCGCCGAAGCCGCCGTTTACCGCAATCAGCCGCGGCTCTGCAGGCCGAGGCGGTGGCGGCGGAACACCCAGCGCTCCCAACATTCGCGGCTGCCGTCGTCGAACGGCGCGATCAGCCGGGCGCTGACCACGCTGCCGCCCTGGCCGTCGTCCTGGCTGTGGCTGATCTCGATCGGCAGGTTCAGGGCCAGTGCCGAGTCGAGGTTGGGGAACAGCGTCAGCAACAGCCGCTCGCCGGCCGGCAGGGCGGTCGGGTCGTGCCAGGCCAGCGCCTCCAGGCCGACCCGGCTGGTGCATTGCGGCGGGCGCTCGTGGTGGCGCGCCAGCAGGCCGAGCTCCAGCGCCAGGTCCAGCTTGGCCTCGACGCGCAACAGCAGCGGGTCGCTGTTGTCGCGGGTCTCGGTCGGTGCCGCCAACAGGCGCAGCGCTAATCGGGTCTCGCGGTCGAGCCGGGCCGGCAGCGCGTCGAGCGGACGGCTGATTAGCGGCAGTTCGGCGTCGAAGCTGACCGTGTCGAGCGGGGGCAGGGTCGGCGGCATAGGGTTCTCCTTACAGGAATAGATGGCGGACGCCGTCGAGTCCGACATGGTTGATCGCCACGTCGGCCTGACGGCGCACCACCGGCTTGGCGCGGAACGCGACGCCGACGCCGGCTTCGGCCAACATCAAGAGGTCGTTGGCGCCGTCGCCCATCGCGATCACCTGCTCGGGTCTCAGACCCAATTCGTCACGCACCTCGATCAGCAGCCGCGCCTTGGCGGCCGCGTCGACGAGGTCGCCGACCAGGCGGCCGGTGAGCTTGCCGTCCTTCACTTCCAGAGTATTGGCAAAGGCGTAGTCGAGGCCAAGGTCTTCCTTCAGGCGCTCGGTGAAGAAGGTGAAGCCGCCCGACACCAGCATGAAGCGCAGGCCGTGCTGGCGACAGGCGGCCAACAGTTCGCGCGCGCCAGGCGTCAGCGCCACCTTGTCGTTGTACACCGTTTCGAGCTCGCGCTCCGGCAGGCCTTCCAACAGCGCGACGCGCTCGCGCAAGGACGCCGCGAAGTCCAGCTCGCCGGCCATCGAGCGCTCGGTGATCGCGGCGACCTTGTCCTTCACGCCGAGCCGGTCGGCGATCTCGTCGATGCACTCGATGGTGATCAGCGTCGAGTCCATGTCGGACACGATCAGGCCGAAGTCGGCGAAGTAGCGCTCGCTCGGCACGTACGCCGCGTCGAGCTCGTGACCCTCGCACCATTCGAGCACCGCGTCGCGGTTGGCCGGGCTGGCCGACACCAGCCGCGCCACGCCGGCGGCGGGGCGGTCGATCCCGCCGGCTTCGGTGAGCTCGGCCAGTTCGGACAGGTCGACGGTATCGAGTTCGGCGGACTGGACCACCAGGGTGTAGGAGGTGTTCGGCATGGTTCGGGGCAGCGCTGGTGTTGAGTGGATGCCCCGATTATGCCATGCACGCTCAGCCGCCGCTGCGGCAGCGGCGCACGACCCAGGCGTCGAGCGACAGCAGCCCCGGCCCGAACAGCATTGGCACCAACAGTTCGCTGCCCCAGTAGTAGTGGTAGGAGCGGGTGATCTCGTTCAGCGCCGGGTAGCTGATCACCGCTACCGCGTTGAGGATGAAGAGGCCGGTGGCGGCGAAGCGGCCGGCGAGTCCCAGCACCAGCAGCGACGACAGCCCGAGCTCGCCGCAGGTTGCCAGCACCGCCGCTACCGCCGGCGGCAGCAGCGGCACATGGTATTCCTCGGTGAACAGCGTCAGCGTGGTGTCCCAGTCGTCGATCTTGGTCAGCCCCGACTTGAAAAACACGCTGGCGAGGAACAGCCGCAGCCCCAAGAGCAGCAAGGGCCGCAGTGAGTCGGCGAGGCGGATCGGCGCGGCGAAGGCGGCGATCAGGCGGCACAGCGCTTTCATGGTGGTTCTCCCGTCAGGCGGCCAGTGCCCCCAACTGTAGCAGCGTCACCAAGAGCGGCTGCAGGTCGAAATCGGCGTTTAGCGCGAGCGCGGCATCGGTCGCCGCCTCCAGCGTCGCGCCTTCAATCAGCGCGGCGGTGCATGCGGCGTCGGCGTCGGAGAGCGCAATCAACCCGGCTTCGAGATCGGCCTGGCGGTAGACCAGCGCGTTCTCGCCGCCGCTGCCGAGGTCGACCCGGCTCGGGTCGCCGCCGGGGCGGTGCGCCTGCCAGATCTCGACGATCGGCCAGTTGGCCGAACGGACCAGCGCGCAGGCCGGCTGGAACACGAAGCACAGCTCGCCCCAGCGTTCCGGGTCGGTTTCGGCCAAGGTCGTCGGGTCGAACGGCGCGGCGTCGGCGGCGTAGTAGGCGCGATGCAGCGCCCACTCGAGTCGCGCCAGCTCGGCCAGATAGGGCAGCGTCTTGGCCGGCTCGAAACCGTCGAGGAAGTCGCCGAAGCCTTCGCCGTAGCGATGCAGATTGCCGCTCGCCGACGGGGTGCGCTTCACGTATTCGCGCGCCAGGCCGGTGAGGAATTCATCGCCGACCAGCTGCCCGATCACCGGGTAGATCACCTTGACCGTGTCGATCAGCCCGACCCGGTAGTTGTTGCGGTACACCGTGAGGCCGTCGGCGGCGAAGCCGTCGTCGGGGGCGGTCGGGGCGTGGATCGCGGCTATCAGCCGAATCTGCCAGTGCTGCCAGTCGCTCATCGCCCGTCCTCCATGGCTGTCCAGGCGTCGAGCCGGCGCTGCGCTTCTCTCGATTCGGCGAGCAGGGTGTCGAGCGGCGGGATGTCGATGTCCCACTCGATCAGCGTCGGACGCGGGCCGAAGCGCTGCAGTACCGTCTCGAACAGTGCCCAGACCGCCTCGTGCACCGGCCGGCTGTGCGTATCGACCAGCAGGTCGCCGCGCGTCGAGTAGCCGGCCAGGTGGTACTCGCCGATCGCGTCGGCCGGCAGCGCGGCGAGGAAGGCGTCGACGTCGGTGCCGAGGTTCTGCTGGTTGACGTACAGATTGTTGACGTCGAGCAGCAGGCCGCAGCCGGTACGCTCGACCAGGCCGGCGAGGAATTCGCCCTCGGTCAGTTCATTGGCCGGGTATTCGAGGTAACTCGACAGGTTCTCGAGCAGGATGGGGCGGCCGAGTGCGTCCTGCACCTCGGCAACGTGGCCGGCGATGGTGTCGAGCGCGGCGCGGGTGTACGGGATCGGCAACAGGTCGTTGGTGTAGCGGCTGCCGGCGTGGTTGAACGCCAGGTGTTCCGACACCGCCGCCGGGTCGACCGCGTCGACCAGCCGCGCGAGCGACGCGAGGTGGTCCGGATCGGGCCGGCTTGCCGAACCCAGCCCCAGGCCGACGCCGTGCAGCGACAGCGGGTAGCTCGCCGCGACGCGTTGCAGCATCGCCAGCGGCAGGCCGCCGTCGAAGAAGTTCTCGCTGTGTACTTCCAGCCAGCCGGTGGCCGGGTGGCTGTCGAGCACCAGCTGGTAGTGCGGGGCGCGCAGCCCGATGCCGGCGTTGACGGGCAGTTGGGTCGGGGTCTTGGTCATGTCGGCTTATTTCTTGCTGGTGCCGGCTTGCAGCAGGTCGCGTCGGCGCCGCGATCATGCCAATGGCGACGAGGCAATCCGCGCTCGGGAGGCGTTCATGATGGCCCTCCTGTCAGGGCCGGGGCCGGGTGGCCCTTCGGCCAACCCCGCCCGCTACGACGGGATATTGCTTACTTCTTCGGCTGCAGCATGCCGCCCATCTGCTGGCAGCTGCCCTTGGCGACGTATTTGAAGTCACCCGGGTCCTTGTCGGTCTTGGCTTGGCCGGCGCAGCTGTGCAGGCCGGTCGCCGACGCGCAGTCGTTCTTGCCGGCGGTGGCGATGCCATAACACTTGTCTTTTTCGGCGGCCTGGGCGGCCGGTGCGGCAACAACGCCCAGCGCAACGACGGCACCGAGGGCAGAGGCGATCAGGGTGCGGGATGCTTTCATGGTTGTTTCTCCTGTGGTGGTGGTGGTGGACGGCGAAGGCCGTTTCCGCTGAGTCAGTCGGCGTAGGCCGACTTTTCTTACAGCGCGACGCGAGTATAGGCAAGTCGGGGGGGATTGCTCCAAGCAATCGTCACAGCGGTTAAAGCCGATGGACGCGCGCTGTGCACTCCGATGAGACAGCCTATCTCGCGTAAGACCTCGGCATAACGGAGTGGTTCGGTGCAGCAAAACCAGCGGGACAGTTCGAGAGCCGCCTTGCTGCGGCGCCTTTGCCACAGTGCCGTAGAAAAAACGGAGATTGTAAGACAACCCAGATTGCATGAGTTACATGAATCGAATATAAAGCATTCGCTTCATAGTCGAAGCGTCAGATCACAGGAAATCATAATGAAAAGAATCGTCTTGCTCGCTGCCTCGCTGTTTGCTGCCACGGGGGTGGCGCAGGCCGCCGAGTTCAGCCCGCTGACCGACGGCTACGCGGCCGCGGCGCGGTTGAGCCTGGCACAGGGTGTCGGGGTGGAAGTGCACAAATCGCTGATCCAGGACACGCTAAACGCGCGCCTCGGCGTGTTCGGCGCGTCCTGGTCGGCCGAGCGCAGCAATTCGGGCATCAACTACGATGCCAAGCTGAAATTGTTCAACACCGAGCTGCTGGCCGACTACTACCCGCTGGGCGGCGCGTTCCGCCTGTCGGGCGGCGTGGTCTACAACGGCAACAAGCTGGACCTGAACGGCAAGCCGAACAACGGCAGCTTCACCATCAACGGCCACACCTACAACGCCAGCGAAGTCGGCCAGCTGCAGGGTCGGGTCGATTTCAACAAGGTGTCGCCTTACCTCAGTATCGGTTGGGGCAACCCGACTGCCAGCGGCAAGGGGCTGAGCTTCGTCGCCGATATCGGCGTGCTGGTTAACACCTCGCCGAAGGCGCGGCTGAACGCGACCTGCGGTGCGCTGAGCCAGGCCGATTGCGCGCAGCTGCAGAACGACGTCGCCGCGCAGCAGCAGAAGCTCAACGACGACGTCGGTAAGTACAAGGTGTGGCCGGCGGTGTCGCTAGGCGTCGCTTACCGCTTCCAGTAAGTAACACCGAAGCGGCAATACGAAGGGGACCCGAGCGGGTCCCCTTTTTCGTCGGCATGATTCGGGCCGCTTACTGCAAGCGCGCCAGCAGCCGCTCGGCCACCGCCTCGGATGAGGCCGGGTTCTGGCCGGTGATCAGCAGGCCGTCTTCCTCGACGTGCGACTGCCAGTCGGCGCCCTTCTGATACAAGCCGCCCTTGGCCTTCAGCGCGTCTTCGAGCAGGAACGGCACCACCTCGGCGAGCCCGACCGCGGCTTCCTCGCTGTTGGAAAAACCGGTGACCCGGCGGCCGGCCACGATGGCCCGGCCGGCGGCGTCGCGCACCTTCACCAGCGCCGCCGGCGCGTGGCAGACCGCCGCCACCGGCTTCTGCTGCGCCAGGAAGGTGTTGATCAGCGCCTGCGAGTCGGCGTCGTCGGCCAGGTCCCACATCGGGCCGTGGCCGCCCGGGTAGAACACCGCGTCGAACGCGTCGGCGTTGACGTCGACCAGGATCAGCGTGTCGGCGAGCTTGGCCTGCAACGCGCTATCCGCGTTGAAGCGGCGGGTGGCCGGCGTCTGCGACTCGGGCAGCGCGCTCTTCGGGTCGATCGGCGGCTGGCCGCCCTTGGGCGAGGCCAGCGTGATCTCGACGCCGGCGTCGGCGAGAGCATAGTAGGGTGCGGCGAATTCCTCGATCCAGAAGCCGGTCTTGTGGCCGGTGTCGCCGAGGCGGTCGTGGCTGGTTAGCACGAACAGCACGTTCTTCATGGGGGATTCCTTTCAGCGTGGGCAAAACGGCCCGGCGGGAGGGCCGGGCCGTCTTGACTCACAAGGTTGGGTAGTCGGTATAGCCCGCCGCGCCGCCACCGTAGAAGGTGTCCGGGTTCGGCTCGTTAAGCTCGCTGTCTTCGGCCAACCTTTGCACCAGGTCCGGGTTGGCGATATAGCTGCGGCCGAAGGCGGTGGCGTCGATCAGGCCGGCCGAGATCAGCTGTTCGGCCTTGTCACCGCTGTAGCCGCCGGCGGCGACGATTACGCCAGGGAAGCGCGCGCGCAGCGCCTGGCGGAACGCCTCGCTGTATGCCGGGCCGCCGGCCCAGTCCGGCTCGGACACGTGCAGGAAGGCGATGCCGCGCTTGGCGATCTCGCTGACCAAATAATAGGCGGTCTCTTCCTGGCCGACGTCGGACAGGCCGTTGAACACGCCCAGCGGCGAGATGCGGATGCCGACGTGGGCGGCATCCCATTCGGCTATCACCGCGTCGAGCACCTCCAGCGTCAGCCGGGCGCGGTTTTCGACGCTGCCTCCGTACTGGTCGGTGCGTTGATTCGCTTCCGGCGACAGGAACTGGTTGAGCAGATAGCCGTGCGCTGCGTGGATCTCGACGAAGTCGAAGCCGGCGCGGCGCGCGTTGTCGGTGGCGCGGCGGTAGTCCTCGATCAGGTCGTCCAGCTCGGACAGCTCGAGCGCCCGCGGCGTCGAGGTCGGCTCGCGTACCAGCTCGCCCTGCGCGTTGCGCACGGTGGTGCGGGTGTCGGCGGCGATCGCCGATGGCGCTTCCGGCGGCTGGCCGTCCGGTTGCAGGCTGGTGTGCGAGATGCGGCCGACGTGCCACAGCTGCAGCGCCATGCGGCCACCCTGGGCGTGCACCGCCGCGGTGACCGGCTGCCAGGCTTTCACCTGTTCTTCGCTATAGATGCCCGGCGCGCCGGCGTAGCCCTTGCCCTGCGGCGAGATCTGCGTCGCCTCGGCGATGATCAGGCCGGCGCTGGCGCGCTGGGCGTAGTACTCGGCCATCAGCGCGGTGGGCACGTCGCCCGGTTCGACGCTGCGCAGGCGGGTGAGCGGGGCCATGAACACGCGGTTGGGCAGCGTCACGGTGCCGACGTTGAGGGGGGAGAGCAGTTTGTCCAGCGCCATCATGTTTCCTTTCGAATAGACCGGTCGTCTCAAAAAGTGCGTCAATAAAAGCCCGTGGGGACACGGGCGGTCTTGCAACTGGGAAAGCCTCAACCCGGCAGCAGGCGCTGCTCGGTGTCGGCGCGCGCCGCTTCGAGTGGTGCCAGCGTTCGGCCAACCTTGGCGCGCAAGGCGGCACCAAGCCAGGTCGAGTAGAGCGCCTCGGCCAGCATCCGCGGCTCGGCCACCGATGCGAGCGAGCCGTCGGCGACGCCGGCGGCGATCGCGTCGGCCACTCGTCCGACGATCCGACCCATGCCCGAGTCGAGCGCGGCGCGCATCGGCTCGGATAGGTCGCAGACCTCTGCGGCCAGCTTCACCGCCAGGCAGTTGCCGTGGCGTTCGGTATCGCAGGCGTTGGTGAGCCATTGTTCGAAGTAGTCGAGCAGCTTGGCGCGCATCGGGCCGCCGTCGGTTCCGAAGCGCGCGCGCATCCGCGCGTCGTAGTCGTCGAAGTAGCGGTTCAGCAGCGCTTCGCCGAACGCTTCCTTCGACTTGAAATAGTGGTAGAACGAGCCCTTCGGTACCCCGGCGGTCGACAACAGTTCGGCCAGGCCCATGGCGGTGAAGCCACGGCTGAGGATCAGCATCTCGCCGACGGCGAGGATGTGTTCACGGGTATCGGGATGGCTTGCTGGCTTGTTCATGATCGGAATAGTAATAGACCAGTCGGTCTAAGGCAAGAATTTATATCCCCAAGGGTATCATGCCTATTCGAGTGGCAGTCCTAGCTGCCGCCGCCGCTCTTTGCCGCCTGCTCGCGTGCCACGCCCGACGTCAGCGAGCCGCCGAGTTTCTCGCCGCTGCCTTGCGCCACGTATTCCCAGTCGTTCGGGTCGTGATCGGCCCGGGCGAGCGTGTGGCAGCCGTGACGGCTGTCCATCGCGGCGCAGTCGTTCTGTCCTGCCTTGGCGATGCCGAAGCACTGCTCCTTCGGGCCGAGCACCCGGGCGGCGTCGGCCGGCAGCGCGGTCAGCGCCGAGGCGATCAGGACGTGGCGGCGCTTCATCGGGGTTCCATTTCATGCAATTGGCAAGATGGCCAGTGTAAAGCCCCACGCCCGTCATCGCCCGGTTGCCGCGGTGACGCCCTGTCGTCACCCGGTTTACAATGTGCGCGATATAAGCGCCGAAGAAGCGATCCGTATCCACGGAGATACCCCCTGAGACCCCTCATGGAAGACCATTGATGAGCACTATCCGCCAGGACGATTTCATCCAGAGCATCGCCGATGCTTTCCAGTACATCAGCTACTACCACCCGGTCGACTACATCAAGGCGCTGAGCGAAGCGTACGAGAAGGAACAGAGCCCGGCGGCCAAGGACGCCATGGCGCAGATCCTGATCAACAGCCGCCTATGCGCCGAGGGCCACCGCCCGATCTGCCAAGAT
Organism: Crenobacter sp. CS_VA4; assembly: GCF_055597485.1. Lineage (NCBI taxonomy): Bacteria > Pseudomonadati > Pseudomonadota > Betaproteobacteria > Neisseriales > Neisseriaceae > Crenobacter > Crenobacter sp. CS_VA4. The sequence continues at coordinate 106,861 of NZ_JBVMAE010000003.1, read as the reverse complement.
ACCGGCATCGCCGTGGTGTTCCTGAAGGTCGGCATGAACGTGCGCTGGGACGCGACCCTGTCGGTGCAGGAGATGGTCAACGAGGGGGTGCGCCGCGCCTATAACCACCCGGACAACAAGCTGCGCGCCTCGGTGCTGCTCGACCCGGCCGGCAAGCGCCAGAACTCCAAGGACAACACCCCGGCGGTGGTGCACTACGAGATCGTGCCGGGCGACGAGGTGGAAGTGATCTGTGCGGCCAAGGGCGGCGGCTCGGAAAACAAGTCGAAGATGGTGATGCTCAACCCGTCCGACAGCATCGTCGACTGGGTGCTGAAGACCATCCCGACGATGGGCGCCGGCTGGTGTCCGCCGGGCATCCTCGGCATCGGCATCGGCGGCACGCCGGAGAAGGCGATGCTGTTGGCCAAGGAATCGCTGATGGCGCCGGCCGACATCCACCTGGTGCGCGACAAGAAGGCGCGCGGCGAGGCGCTGACCCGGGCCGAAGAGCTGCGCCTGGAACTGCTGGAGAAGGTCAACGCGCTCGGCATTGGCGCCCAGGGCCTGGGTGGCCTGACCACCGTGCTCGACGTCAAGGTGCTCGACTACCCGACCCACGCCGCCAGCCTGCCGGTGGCGATGATCCCGAACTGCGCCGCGACCCGCCACGTGCACTTCCACCTCGACGGCAGCGGCCCGGTCAAGTTGACCCCGCCTAGCCTCGACGACTGGCCGAAGATCACCTACGACAGCTCCAAGGGCAAGCGCGTCAATCTCGACGCGATCACCCCGGAAGAAGTCGCGAGCTGGCAGCCCGGCGACGTGCTGCTGCTCAACGGCAAGATCCTGACCGGCCGCGACGCCGCGCACAAGCGCATGATCGACATGCTGAACAAGGGTGAAAATCTGCCGGTCGACTTCACCAACCGCTTCATCTACTACGTCGGCCCGGTCGATCCGGTCGGCGATGAAGTGGTCGGCCCGGCCGGCCCGACCACCGCGACGCGGATGGACAAGTTCACCCGCCAGATGCTGGAAACCACCGGCTTGCTCGGCATGATCGGCAAGGCCGAACGGGGACCTACGGCGATCGAGGCGATCCGCGACAACAAGGCGGTGTACCTGATGGCGGTGGGCGGCTCGGCCTACCTGGTGTCCAAGGCGATCAAGGCGTCCAAAGTGGTGGCGTTCGAAGACCTGGGCATGGAGGCGATCTACGAGTTCGACGTGCAGGACATGCCGGTGACGGTGGCGGTCGACTCCTGTGGCGTGTCGGTGCACAACACCGGTCCGGCCGAATGGCGCGAACGAATCGCCAAGATCTCGATCAACGTCGCCTGATCACCTTCTGATCATCTAGGGTTGGCCGAACGGCCACTGGGCAAAAACAGCCGGTCTCGACGAGGCCGGCTTTTTCATGAGTGACGGGGGGCATCGCGCCACCGCCTGTCGCGAGCGTGATTTACAGCCGCCGGTGGGGCCAGTATAAAGGGCGCATTTCCACCTTCCGTTGTCATCGCCATGCGCTCCATCTACGAAATTGCCGCCGACCTGTTCCTGTTCAGCCCCGAGGGCAAAAGCTCCGGCATGAACCGCGAGCAGGTGATCGCGATGCTGCGCGCCCGCTGGCCGGTCGAGGCCGAGTTTCGCGCCTATATGGACAAGCAGACCAAGCTGGCCGCCAGCGAAAAGCAGCAGCTCGCGCCGAAAAAGCTGCACTGAGCGCCGCGCCGCTCGTCGGCACGACCCAAACAAACAGGCCAGCCCGTTCGGGCTGGCCTGTTGTCGTTTCAGGGAGGCATGGCTAGTGCGCCGGGCTGATCTCGACGCGGCGCGCTTCCCTGTCGTTGCCGGCGCCGGTGGTGCTCAGCGGCGGCTTCATGTGGATCTTGTCATCGGCGAGGCCCGCCGCCAGCAGTGCGTCCTTCACCGCCAACGCGCGTTTCTTGGCCAGCTCCTCGTTGGCGTGCAGGTCGCCGGTCTTGTCGGTGTAGCCGGTCACGTCGACCCCGCCGCCGCCGGATTTGGCCGCGTCGACGGCCGATTTGATCGCCTGCTGACCATCGGCGTCGATGTCGGCCTTGCCGGTGGCGAAGTAGACCTTGGCCGGCCCGGCCGCTGTTGCGCCGACCGGAGCCGAAGCTGCCGACGCGGTGACCGCCGCCGCCGGTGCCGAGGTGCTGCTGGTGGTGACCGCAGCGCTGCCGTTACCGGCCGACGCGTTTTCGTCCAGCGTGGGGCTCGCTTTCTCTACCGGCGGCTTGGTGCGCAGCAGCGGGAACGCGGCCAGCGCTACGACCGCCAACAATAGCCACGGCCACCAGCGGCGCGTGGTGCTGGCCTCGGCGACGACGGTGCTGACGGGGTCCGCCACCGGCGCTGCCGCCTTGCTGACCGCCGCACCCGCGTCGCCGAGCTTGCCGGCCAGGCCGCCGAGGAAGGCTGCCGGGCTGGCGAAGCCGAGCGCACTGGTTAGCTGCGGGCTGAGCGCTTCCTGCAGCTGTCCGAGCTGGCCGGACAGCAGGGTGGAGAGGCCACCGGCGTCGAGCTTGTTGTCGGCGATCACTTTCTTCAGCACCGAGACGATCGCCGGCGTCACCAGTGCCAGCAGTCCGCCGGATACCTCGTGGCTGATGCCGTTGCCGGTGGCGATCGCCGCCTGTTCCCCGGCGTGGCCCGATACCGTCCGGCCGATACCGCTGATCGACGACATCGCATCGGCCAGCGCGTCGACCTTGTCGCCGAACAGCTGGGTCAGCAGGCCGTGCCCGATCTGCTGCAGTTCGTCGCGGCTTTCCGGCGTGGCCAGCTGTTTGCCGAACTGCTCGGGCAGATGGCTGTCGGCCGGGACGTTGTCCAGCGCTCCGAGCAGGCTTTGCGCGCCATCGGTCGTGGCGCCCTTCTGCGCGATCCCGCCCAGCACCGCCGGCACCAGGGCGGAGATGCCCTTGCCGATCTTGCCGGGGTCTTCGCCAAAAAGAGAACTCGCCTGCTGGACGAAGTCGCCCCCCAGCGCACTGCTGGTCAACTCAAGCAGATTGATGCTCATACCCTTCCTCCGTACATGTTGCCGGGACAGTGAGATAGCGCTGACAAGGCGGTGGCCTGTTCAGGCGCAGTATAGGCAGTGTTTTTTCAATTGATTGTTTTGTACCGGGAATCCGTTCTCCGCAAGCGGCCGCAATTGGCAGGGAAAGGCCGGAAAACGGCGGGTGCGGCGAAAATGTCTGATGCGTGAAAAACCGGGCTGCGATGGCGCGGTACCCAGCACTACGAGGCGTTCATCCACGTGTGTATCGAAATGGCCACGTCGGCCGAAACCAAGCGGGTCGCCGCCGTGTTATGCGAAGCGGCCGATTGGTTGGCCCACCCCTGGTACGTCGCCCGTTATCAGCTGGCAGTACCGGGCCGAGCCGAACGGGGGGCTTGCCGAAAGCCGGTGTGGCGTGGCCGGGCCGATTGCTGTCACCATGGCGGCTGTTGCCACTTGCCGCGTATCACCGATGACCAGAACCTCCCGTTCCCAGCTGTCCAAGGACACCATCAAGACCCTGCCATCGTATCCGGGCCTGGGGCTCGGCGCCGTGCACGTGGTCAGCGACCCGGCCACGCTGGCCAGCGCCTGCCAGGCGCTGAGCGCCGCCGGCACGGTCGGTTTCGATACCGAATCGCGCCCCACCTTCCGCAAGGGTGAGGAGTCGAGCGGCCCGCACCTGATCCAGCTCGCCAGCCGCGAGCGCGCCTGGCTGATCCCGGTGGCGCTGCTCGGCGACGTCGCGCCGCTCAAGGCGCTGCTCGAGTCGGCCACCATCCTCAAGGTCGGCTTCGACCTGAAGTCGGACACCCGGCGGCTGCGCGACAAGCTCGGCATCGAATGCGCCGGGCTGGTCGACGTCGGCGACCTGTGCCGCGAAGAGGACGAGCACCATACCGTCGGCGCGGTGCAGGCGGTGGCGCGGGTGTTCGGCCAACATTTTCGCAAGTCGAAACGGGTGTCGACCTCGAACTGGGCGAGTGCCCAGCTCTCCGACGCGCAGCAGCTCTACGCCGCCAACGACGCCCACGTCGCGCTGCAGGTCTACGAGGCGCTGCACGTCGCCGGTCGGCTCCCGTTGCGCTAATCGACCGCTTCGCTTGCCGGAGCCACGCTCGGGCTTGCTGCGCTCCCACTCCGCCGCTTTTTCTGTGGCCAATCCACGACATATTTCCGGCTTTATTGGTTTGGCGCATCAGCATCATAAAATGGCAAATAAGCCGGCAGATGGATTGGCTGTCGCCATAGCTAGTAGCCGGGCGACTGGCACCTGCTGCCTATTTGCATGAACTGACACCAATGGTGTTGCATATTGCGCTACCAGATTCCCTTGAACAGCGCGCAAAACTTGCTTAGACCGAAATGGTGCCAGGGCCATCTACGCCACAGTTCAACCTCGCTGGTTCCGGGGTTGCTGCCGACTGTGTGAATTGAGACACAGAGCAAAACCCTGCTCTCCCTAGCGTTGGCCAGGTTGCAACACGGCCGGCAGCGACCGCGCCACGGTTTCGACAAACGGAGTGAATCATGCACAAAAGCATCCAGATTGCATTGGTAGTGGCGGGGCTGGTGAGTGTTCCCGCCGCGATGGCGGCATCGACCGATGAGCCGTGGTACGTGGGTGGCAAGGTGGGCTGGTCGGGATGGCGCAGCGAGGAGTTCGGAGGCGGGGTGCAGAACCCGACTAACCTGGATCGCAACACAGTGGGCGGCGGCCTGCTCCTCGGTTACCAGATCAACCAGTGGCTGGGCATCGAGGGCGGTTACGACTACCTCGACAAGCTCAAGTACGATGCCAGCAATCTCTCCGGCCGCCAGGATTTCACCGGCCAGGGCATCCAGCTGACCGCCAAGCTCGGCCTGCCGCTTACTGAAGGGCTGGACCTCTACACCCGGTTGGGGGGGATGGGCACCCGCGCCAAGGGCCTAGGCAACACCGACAACGGCTTCTCGCCGCTGGCCGCCCTCGGCCTCGAGTACGCGTTCAACCGCAACTGGGCGTCCCGCCTCGAGTACCAGTGGGCCGGTAACATCGGCGACAAGGACAAGGTGGGCGTCCGCGCCGACAACAACCTGGTGAGCCTGGGCCTGCTCTACAAGTTCGGCGGTGCCCCGGCGCCCGCGCCTGTAGCGACACCGGCGCCGACCCCGGCGCCGGCCCCGGCGGCGCCGCGCGAGTTCAACCTGAGCTCCGACGTGCTGTTCGACTTCAATAAGGCCACGCTGAAGCCAGGCGGGCAGACCGCGCTGGCTGATCTGCTCAAGCAGCTGCAGGCCGAAACGCCGAAGGATGCCAATATCAACGTGGTCGGTCATACCGACAAGCTCGGCGCCGAGAAGTACAACCTCGCCCTGTCCAAGCGCCGTGCCCAGACCGTGGCGAACTACCTGATCGGCCATGGCGTGCCGGCCAACCTGGTCAGCGTCGAGGGGGTCGGCAAGGCCGAGCCGGTCACCGGCAGCCAGTGCGACGGCATCAAGAAGCGCGCGCAGCTGATCAGCTGCCTGGCGCCGGATCGCCGCGTGGTGGTGAAGGTGAGCGGGCAGGCCGCACCGAAGCCGCAGTAAGTCATCGGGATGGAAACGGAGCCGCCGCCGCGGCTCCTGCTTGGCCGAAAGCGCCGTGGGCGCTTTCGGCCAAGTTGTTTTTGCCGATTGTGCCTGCTTGTGCCGGACCGCCCAGGTGCCGCTGCCTGAGTGTCACCGGCACGGCGTGCCGGGCTAAGCCGACGGGTGGCGCACGGCCTGTTCTTCTATGCTGGAACTGTTTTTCCCGCCCTATGTTTAGGAGGCCTCATGGCGACCCCGGTCCATCCCATTCCGCCCGGCTACCGTGGCGTAACGCCGTACCTGACGGTCAGCGACGCCGACGCGGCGATCGCGTTTTACCGGCAAGTGTTCGGCGCTACCGAGACGATGCGCATCGCCACCGCCGGCAAGGTCGGCCACGCCGAGCTGTTGCTCGGTGGCGCGCCGCTGATGCTGTCCGATGAATTTCCGGAGATGAACGTGCGCGGGCCGCACACGATCGGTGGCTCACCGGTCTGCCTGATGCTGTACGTCGACGATGTCGACGCGGTAGTTGCACGGGCGCTGGCGGCCGGTGCAACGCTGATGCGTCCGGTCGAAGACCAGTTCTACGGCGACCGCGGCGGCAAGCTGCGCGACCCGTTCGGCCATGACTGGTGGCTGGCAAGCCACATCGAGGACGTCGCCGAAGACGAGATCCAGCGTCGTGCCGAGGCGTTGTACGGCGGCGACTAAGTGTGCGAAACAGCGGTCAAAACCGTCGCATTTTTGTACAGGCGGCGGTGGTTTTCTTCTAGAATCTATATAGTGAATCGGCGAATTATCTCGCTTGTTATTATCTTGCCATAGTATCTGGAGCGTGGGATGGCAGGCGCTTGCGAATGCGAGCGGCGTCGGCTTGTGCCCCAGTTTCCCCGTTTTACTCGACGTTCCCGAGGCGGTGCTAATGGGTTACAAGATTTCCTTTGCGGCGGGGTCCAAGGTGCTCGCCAACCCGCATCCGCTCGAATACAACAAGATCGCGCTGGTGTGCGAGGGCGGCGGCCAGCGCGGCATCTTCACCGCCGGCCTGCTCGACGAATTTATTCGCGCCGACTTCTTCCCGTTCCAGTTGATGATCGGCAGCTCGGCCGGCGCGCACAACCTGTCGGCCTACGCCTGCGGGCAGAAGGGCTACGGACGTCACGTCATCACCCGTTTCACGACCTCGCCCGAATTCTTCAACCCGATGCGCTTCCTGCGCGGCGGCCATCTGATCGACCTCGACTGGCTGGTCGAGGCAACCTCGCGCGACTTTCCGCTCGACATGGCGCGGGCGCGGGAGCGGCTGATCGGTCGTGAGCTGCTGCTGTGCGCCTGCCGCAGCGACGACTTCCAGCCGGTGTACTTTCCGGCGGCACAGGACAACTGGCTGGACGCGATCAAGGCATCGAGCGCGATCCCGTTGTTCTATCGCAACGGCGTCGAGCTCGACGGCGTGCGGTATCTGGACGGCGGGGTGCGCGACGCGATCCCGGTCCGCGAGGCGTACCGGCGCGGCGCGGACCTGATCGTGGTGATCCGCACCATGCCGTCCGGTTTCGACGAGCCGCCGCCTTGGCGGCGCCGGATGCAGCAGCTATTGTCGCAGAGCCGGCTGAAGGAGATGGTCGACGTGGTGGAAACGCACGAGTCGAGCTATCTCGCCACCCAGGCTTTCATCGACCAGCCGCCCGAGGGACTGCGCATCCTGGAAATCGCGCCGAGTACCCCGTTGGCGAGCAAGCTGCTGGGCAGTTCGCCCGACGCGCTGCTCCGCGACTACCGGATCGGCCGCCAGTACGGCCAGCGCTTCCTGAAACACATCGCCCCGCTGTTGCAGCCCCGTCACGAGATGGCCGAGCGGCACGAGTCCGACACCATCGCCGCCTGAACGGCGATCGCCCCGCGGGACGCGGCTGACCGTCGCGGCCACCTACCTGCTGGCATCATTCGATGCCAATAAAGTCCTCATTGTTGTATTTCCCGTCGCTCGACCACTTGGTCGGTGGTGATTTCTTCATGTCGAGCATTAACAGTATCTTTACTTCTGTTAATTTTTCTTCAAGCGAGTTGATAGCAATCTAGTGGGTCGACCGACGGCGAGAACTCCGTCCGGAACGGGCCCGGCGAGTTCGCCTGCCATCACCTAACAAAACCAATGCGTATCGGGGAACAACGTCATGACCATCCGCGCCAAGCTGATCCTATTGATCGGCTGTGCTGTACTTGCCTTGCTGTCTGTCGGCTTCTTTGGCTATCGGGGGATCGCCAGCAGCCGCGTGGCGATCGACGAAATCGGCGGCAATAACATGCCGTCGGTGGTGGCCTTGCTCGACGCGCGCTCCAACTTCAACCGGGCGAGGCTGTGGAACACCCAGGCGCTGCTGCACCAACGCGACGGCGGCCCCGAGACGGTGCAGTTCTTTGCCGAGCTGTTGAAGAGCAAGCAGGCCGCGCTCGGCTTCTACCAGGCGGCGATCAAGCAGTACGCCGGCTACCCGCAGGGAGCGGAAGAGACGCGGATTTGGCAGGGCTTCCGCGGCCTGTCCGAGCAGTGGCTGCAGCACGACGCCCAGCTGACCGAGATCCTGACCCGGCTTGCGCAGGGCGCCGGTGGCAACCAGCAGGAGCTACTGTTTCACCAGCTCGAACAGCAGTTGCTGAGCGAGCAGCAGTTGGTCGAGCGCCTGGATGCCCAGCTCTGGCAGCTGGTCGAGGAAAACGAACGCCTAGCTAAGGAGAGCGTCGCCGGCGCGCACGCCGACGGTGAGCGCGCGCAGCTGGCGATCGTGGCGGTGATCGCGCTGGCGGCGCTGCTGCTGCTGCTGGTCGGCGTGGCGGTGTATCGGGCGGTGCTCGGGCCGATCCTGCGCACCCGTCACACCGTGCTGCAGATCGCCGAGCACAACGACTTCACGCTGCGCATCGACGCCGCCGGCAAGGACGAGGTCGGCGACATGGTCGGGGCGCTGAACGCGCTGCTCGCCCGGTTGCAGGACACACTGCGCCGCATCCGCGACGACATGGACACGGTGCGCGGCGCGGTCGGCACACTGGCCGGCGCCTCCGAGAACGTTGCCCAGGGCTCGGCGCAGCAGCGCGGCTCGACCGAGTCGATGGCCGCGGCAGTGGAGCAGATGACCGCCAGCATCAACCACATCGCCAGTCACGCCAATTCGGTGATGGCGCTGTCGCGCGATGCCGGCGACGTGTCGCAGCAAGGCGGCGAGATCATCGTGCAGACAGTCGACGGCATGGACCAGATCGCCGGCAGCGTCAGCGCAGCGGCGCAGGTAATCGAGGTGCTCGGCCAGGAATCGCAGCAGATTTCCAGCGTGGTGCAGGTGATCCGCGAGATCGCCGAGCAAACCAACCTGTTGGCGCTGAACGCCGCGATCGAGGCGGCGCGCGCCGGCGAGCAGGGGCGCGGCTTCGCGGTGGTGGCCGACGAGGTGCGCAAGTTGGCCGAACGCACCGCCTCGTCCACCGGTGACATCGGCCAGATGGTGGCGAAGATCCAGCAGGCGGCGCAGGGCGCGGTGGCCGAGATGCAGCAGGTGGTCGAGCGGGTCGGTGGCGGTCGCACGCTGGCCAGCGACGCCGGCAGCCGGATGAGCGACATCCGCGACCGTTCGGTGAAGGTCGCCGACGCGGTGGCCGAGATCACCACCTCGCTGCGTCAGCAAAGCGCCGCCAGCCACGATATCGCCGGCCACGTCGGCACGATTTCGCGGATGGCCGAGGACAATCACGCCGCCTCGGGCAGCGCGGCGCACAGTTCGCGCCAGCTCGACCAGCTGGCGAGCGACGTCACCAGCGCCCTGGCCCGCTTCCGGGTGTAAGCGCTACTCCGGACATGACAACAGGCCGCCTTCGGGCGGCCTGTCTGTTTTGGCGGGTCGGCCCAAGTCGTTCAGCGTTCGGCCGACTCGCGTTCCAGGTCGGACAGCAGGATGTTGAGTGCCTCGCTGGAGTTCTTCAGCTCCAGTAGCGACAGCGCCAGCGACAGGATCATGCCGACCAGGCTGATGCCGAAGGTCAAGCCGGCCAGTTGGTGCGCGCCGACGTAGATCTCGAACATCGCCAGCACGCACAGGAACAGGCTCAGCACCCCGGCGCTCTGCATCCACTGGATCAGCCGGATGCGCTGGCGCAACGAGCCGATCTGCTTGAGCAGGTTGGCGCTCGGGCTGGCCCGGTGATCGTCGTAGAGACGGCGGATGATCGCGGCGAGGCCGAGGTAGCGGTTGGTGTAGGCGAGCAGCAGCAGCGACACGGCGGGAAACAGCAGGGCGGGAGTCGTTAGTGACAGTTCGTTCATGGATCAATGGATCAGGAATTTTCGTCGATGTAGACGTCGGTGCCGATCGCGCTTTGGTCGAACAGCTCGATCACGTCGTCGTTCTTCATCCGCACGCAGCCGAGCGAGCTGGGGAAGCCGAACGGCACGTGGGTGCCGGCGCCGTGAATGTAGATGAAACGCTCAAAGCTGTCGACGTCGCCGCCCTGGTTCCGGCCCGGCTCCATCCCGCACAGCCACAGGATCCGGGTCAGGATCCAGTCCTTGTTCGGGTACTGCTGGTGCAGTGCCTCGGTGTACTTCCACGGCGTCACCTGCTGACGAAAGATGATCGTGTCCTTCTCGGCGCCGTCGCCGATTTTCTCGCACACCCGGTGCCAGCCGCGCGGCGTCTGGTAACTGTTCTTCTGCTCACCGACGCCGTACTTCGCGGTCGATACCGAGTATTGCCGTTCCGGCAGTCCGTAACCGTCGTAGTAGGTCAGCGTCTGGCTCTTCACCCCGACCAGCAGCCACGGTTTGCCATAGGCGAACGGGTTGGGGTGGGTCGGGATCAGCGGTGCGGCGCGCTGTTCGGCCTGCAGCCAGTCGGCGACGGCCAGCGGGTTGTAACTTGGGGTGGCGAACGCGGCCAACGGCAACGCGATCAGACCGGCCAGGATCAGCCGGTAGTCAGAGCGGGGGAGCATGGAGAAGGCTCGCATGAAGTAACGACAGGTAGGAGCTGCTTCCAGTATCGCCGATCCATAGGGCGGTGGTGTCGAAGATAAAAGGCTTGGCCGAACAGGGCAGAGGGGCCAACTCATTCCTCGTCCTGCTGGCGCCGCAAGCGGAAGAAGTCGCTCAATTGCTGGCGGCAGCGTTCGGCGGCCAACCCGCCGAACACCGCGGTGTGTGGGTTGAGCTGGCGGTTGGCGAACAGGTCGAGCTGGCTGCCGGCCGCGCCGGTTTTCGGCTCGCGCGTGCCGTACAGCAGCCGGTCGAACCGCGCCATAACGATCGCGCCGGCACACATCGGGCACGGCTCGAGCGTGACGTACAGGTCGCAGCCGCTCAGCCGGTAGTTGCCGAGTGTCGCTGCCGCCTCGCGCAGCGCCAGCATCTCGGCGTGCGCCGACGGGTCGTGCCGGCCGATCGGTTGATTGTAGCCGCGCCCGACGATATCGCCCCGGTAGACCACCACCGCGCCGATCGGCACCTCACCCTCGCGGGCTCCCTGTTCGGCCAAGGCCAGCGCCTCGTCCATATAGCGTTGTTGCTCGGCCAGCGGCGGCGCCAGTCGCACCGGCGGATGCGCGCGCAGCGCATGGCGCAGCAATGCGCGGTCGTGGTCGGTTAGCTGTTGCCAGTGGAGGCCGCTCTCGGCGGCGGCCAGCGCGAACAGCAGCCGCTCGGTGGCGGTCTGCCCGGCGGCCTTCATGAGCAGGAAGGCACTGACCGCGCCGGTCGCGGCGAGCTGCTCACGGCTGCCGATGCCGAGTTCGGCCAGCGCGGCGATGGCGCTGGGCGGCAGAGGGGGGGAGGTCAGCGGCGTCATGGCGCGATTATAGCGTCGTCCCCGGCTTGGCCGAACGGCCGACGGGGAATGGCGGGCAGGGTTGGGGCGATCAGGGGAGCCAGGCGATCAGCGATGCGACCAGATTCGCCGGGCGGCTTGCCAGACGATGAATGCGCGGCTGGCGTTGCGCAGCACGCCACGCAGCCGATGACTGGGCAGGACGGTTGCCAGTACGCCGCTCAGCAGCCGCCAGTTGCCGGCCTTCTTCCAGGCATCGATGTCGTCGGCGACCTTGCTCAGCGGGCGTTGCAGCAGGTTCAGCTCCATGCGCAGCTTCACCCGCAGCGCCTCGCCCTTCATCAGCAGCAGCTCTTTCTTGACGGCACGCTCGTGCGGGCTCATTGCGGTCCCTTTCCGTTCAGGCAGTCCCAATCCTTGCGCACTTCGGCCAGGCTGGCCGCAAACGGGGCCGGCTGGTAGTGCAGACGGCGGCGCATCCGGTACAGCGCAAGCATCCCGCCCAACAAGAAGAACAGCGCCAACAGGCCGAGCACCAGCGCGCGCCATGGTTCCGGGGACAGCACCATGATGAACAGCAGCAACGCCTGCAGGCCGACCAGCAGCGCGACCAGCGCGGCGACACCGGACAGCACGTTATAGAGCAGTGCTTCTTGCTGTTCCTGGGCCTCCAGACCGAGCAGCTCGGCACGGGTCAGCAGTAGAGATACCAGACCGCCCAGGAGCGAACGGAGCGAACCCGGGCGGGGTGAAGTGGTGTGGTCAGCCATGCAGGATCAGCGACGGGAAATCAACAGACCCAACAACAGACCGACGCCGGCGGCGACGCCGATCGACTTCCAGGGATTGTCGTGTACGTACTGGTCGGTGACCTTGGCGGCTTCCTTGGCCTTGCCGACGACGACCTGTTCGGCATCGTAGAGCCGATCTTTGGCGAGCTTGAGATTTTCCGCGACCTTCTGACGCAGCACGCGGGCCTTCTCGCCACCCTCGTCGCTGGCGGTGGACAGCAGGTCTTCGGTGCTGGACAGCACCTGACGAACGTCTTGCAACAACCGTTCTTTTTCGGCAGCGAATGTATTTTCGGGCATAGGACCTCCTTCGTGGTTGAGACATCAAGAGGGCTGGCGTCAGGCCAGCTACGTTCTTTAGTTCTTAAAGAAACAGCATGCTAGCTGAACCCTAGCAGGGTGATGCAACTGGCGTCAAACCGCGGCGTGGCTTGGCCCGTCACGAGCGTGCGCATGCCATGAAAATGCCTGCGGCATGCAATTTGATGATTGTAGACAACATAAATTCGTCTGTCGTAGATAATACCAGTTGTGTTTCTGTGACGAATCTACAACATGTATTTTTTTGACAAATGCAAGTTACGTGCTTATTGCAGAAAGATTTCTGTATATAAATCAATGTTCTGCGTTTCTATTTTTTGTAACGCAATTTATTATCTGTATGCAATACAAAAATACCAGTCGCTTTTTCGCTTACTACCAATTTGAGCTGGTGTGTTGGCTTTTTGACAGTGTCACGGATGGTTTGCAAACTCTTTTCCCACGTGCATGCCGCTTTATAAATCGATTGGACAAAATCCGGCTGGTTTAATTCATGGCAGTGCTGCGTCACATCAAATAAAAGCTTGCCTATATACCGAGGGAAAGAATGAAAAAGCTGAAGCTCATTGCTGCTCTGGTCGCTGCTGCGGCTCCGATGCTCGCTCACGCCGACGTCACCATTTACGGCTCGATCCGTGGCGGTGTGAACTGGTACAAAGACGCGCACACTAACCAGTCCATCACCGGCGTGGATGACTACTCCAGCCGTATCGGCTTCAAGGGTAACGAGGATCTGGGCAATGGCCTGAAGGCCATCTGGCAGGTCGAAAACGGCTTCGCTATCGATGGCACCGGCAAGGCCACCGGCTCCTCGTCCGGCACCTTCGCCAACCGTCAAACTTTCGTCGGCCTGGATAGCGGCTTCGGTAAGGTCCGCCTCGGCTTCCTGAACGACGTGACCAACGATACGGAAGCGACCGATATCTGGTACGACTCGCGCCAGACAGGCTACACCTTCCCGCTGTACGAAGGTCAGAGCGACGTGATCGGCTCCTTCGGTGACGGCCGCTACAAGAACTCGATCCGTTACGACACCCCGGACCTGGCCGGCTTCAGCGGCGTCCTGCAGTACGGCGCGGACGAGACCGCCACTGCTGGCAAGCCGAAGGCGACCCAGCTGGGCGCGCGTCTGGGCTACACTTACTCCGGCTTCTTCGGTGCCTACGCCTACCAGGCCAAGCAGCATCAGGGTGCGAACAACGACAAGACCAGTACGATCAACCGGATTGAAGCCGGTTACGACGCCAACAACCTGTACCTGGCCGCGACCTACAACTGGTTCAAAGGCTATGGCGATGCCACCGGTCTTGGCATTGGCAGCACCAACACCAATGCCGAGCTGAAGAGCGAGACCTGGGCGGTGACCGGGTCCTACGAAATCGGCGCGTTCAAGCCTAAGCTGACCTACTCGCAGTACAAGAACCCGAAGTTGGACGGCCAGACCGTCGACTTCGGCCGCAAGCAGGTGGCCGTCGGCCTCGACTACTCGCTGTCCAAGCGCACACTGGTCGGCGCACAGTACGCACAGATCAAGGATAACCACGGCTTCCAAGTGGCTAACGGTAACGCCACCGACAAGTCGAACAGCTTCGGCGTCTACATGAAGACCAACTTCTAAATCGCCTCATCACGCGATTTCCAATCATTCAGTCGTTGAGCCGCTGGGGAACCAGCGGCTTTTTTTTTGTTCCGAAAATAGTGACACGCAAGGTTGGTTCGAAAATTAACATTGGCAGGCATATTTAAATTCTGTTCCGAATAATTTTAATATGATGTTTTTCATATTATGAATAATAAAAAAACCTCTCTTTCGGAAGATATTCAATATGAAAATGCCTATTAGTTGTGCTCGCATTGGAATATGGATATCTAGTTCAAGTACCTGGTGGTTTTGCCCAAATATCATTTTCTTGTCGCGCTTCAATTAATATAATAGGACGAGGCACTTGGCAGTATGGGAGATTGAGCCCGATATGGGTCGAGCCACCGCTGTGCGGGGCAGATTCAAGTGCTTGGAACGATAGGTTGGCTATTGGATACGGCCGGACGGTGGGGAGGAAGTCGGGGCGAAGATGGTGCGATAGAGCGTGCCGCTACGGCACGCTGACCTCAGAACGTCTCATTGAAAGCTGGAAATAGACGCCGGCGTTCCCGGCCTACGCCCACGCCGACGTCGAAGTGTACGCTTACCTCTGTTTGAATTCGAATTGGTTGCCGACGCCCGCGTTGGGCAGCCAATGTGCGGAACCGAACTCGCCGTGGGAACAAAAAACCCCGGTCTGTGGACCGGGGTTCGATAAATGCTGTCACCACGTCGTGATGATCACTCCCACTCGATCGTGGCCGGCGGCTTGCCCGACACGTCGTAGACCACGCGGTTGATGCCGCGCACTTCGTTGATGATGCGGTTCGACGCGCGGCCGAGCAGGCTGTACGGCAGTTCCGCCCAGTGCGCGGTCATGAAGTCGCTGGTCACCACGGCGCGCAGCGCGACCACGTAGTCGTAGGTGCGGCCGTCGCCCATCACGCCGACCGACTTCACCGGCAGAAACACAGCGAACGCCTGGCTGGTCTTGTCGTACCAGGACACGCCTTTTTCGTCACGGGTGTTGCGCAGCTCTTCGATAAAGATCGCGTCGGCACGACGCAGCAGTTCAGCGTACTCCTGCTTCACTTCGCCGAGGATGCGCACGCCCAGGCCCGGGCCCGGGAACGGGTGGCGGTAGACCATGCTGTGAGGCAGGCCGAGCGCCACGCCCAGTTCGCGCACCTCGTCCTTGAACAGCTCGCGCAGCGGCTCGAGCAACTTCAGGTTCAGCGTTTCCGGCAGACCGCCGACGTTGTGGTGGCTCTTGATGGTGTGCGCGGCCTTCTTGCCCTTGCCGGCCGACTCGATCACGTCCGGGTAGATGGTGCCCTGCGCCAGCCACTTGGCGTTGCTGAGCTTCTGCGACTCGGCCTGGAACACTTCGACAAACTCGGCGCCGATGATCTTGCGCTTCTTCTCCGGGTCGGTTTCACCGGTGAGCTTGCCCATGAACTCGGTCGACGCGTCGACGTGGACGACCTTGACGCCGAGGTTGTCGGCGAACATCTCCATCACCATCTTGCCTTCGTTAAGGCGCAACAGGCCATGGTCGACGAACACGCAGGTGAGCTGGTCGCCGATCGCGCGGTGGATCAGCGCGGCGGCCACCGAGCTGTCGACGCCGCCGGACAGGCCGAGGATCACTTCCTCGTCCCCGACCTGCTCGCGGATCTTCTCCACCGCTTCGTCGATGTAGTTCGGCATGGTCCACGACGGCTTGGCACCGCAGATCTCCAGCACGAAGCGGTTCAGCATCGCGCGGCCCTGCTTGGTGTGGGTCACTTCCGGGTGCCACTGCACGCCGTAGAAGTGGCGCTTCTCGTCAGCCATTGCGGCGACCGGGCAGGCGTCGTTGCTGCCAATCACGTGGAAGCCGTCCGGCAGCTTGATGACCTTGTCGCCGTGGCTCATCAACACTTCGATCAGGTGTTCGCCGTTGTCGGAGATACGGTCGACGATGCCGTCGAACAGCCGGCTGGCGATGGTCGCCACTTCGGCGCTGCCAAACTCGCGCACGTGGCCCATATCGACCTTGCCGCCGAGCTGTTCGGCCATCGTCTGCATGCCGTAGCAGATGCCCAACACCGGCACGCCGGCCTCGAACACCGCCTGCGGCGCCTTCGGGGTGTCGTCTTCGTACACCGAGCTCGGGCCGCCGGACAGGATGATGCCGGTCGGGGCGAAGGTGCGGATGAAGTCGTCATCGACGTCGTGCGGGTGCAATTCACAGTAGACATGTGCTTCGCGCACACGGCGGGCGATCAGCTGGGTCACCTGGGAGCCGAAGTCGAGAATGAGGATTTTGTCCATGTTCGTCCTTTGTGTCCTCAGCCGGCGTCGTGAGCTGCCGGCCAGGCCGTTACGGGGAGGGGGGGTGATCGGTTCGGTGCGGCAGCTGTAGGCGTCGTTCCGGGATGCGCGGGCTGCGGGCAATCAGCATCAGTACGCCGGCGAGCACCATGCCCAGCGCCAGCAGCGGTGTCAGTCGCCACTCGGCGGCGTCGTAGAGGTAGACCACCGCGCCGCTATAGATCAACAGCGGTGAAC
This sequence comes from Crenobacter sp. CS_VA4, assembly GCF_055597485.1. Classification (NCBI taxonomy): domain Bacteria; kingdom Pseudomonadati; phylum Pseudomonadota; class Betaproteobacteria; order Neisseriales; family Neisseriaceae; genus Crenobacter; species Crenobacter sp. CS_VA4. The sequence goes on along the minus strand of NZ_JBVMAE010000003.1, from coordinate 90,232 downwards.
TAACCAGTGACGACTTGTTGACGCCGTCGAGCAGCAACAGCGCGATCCCGGCGACCACCAGCAGCAAGGCGAGCAGGGTGCTGGTATTCGGTAGCAGCGCGGTGGTTTTCAGAAACCATAGGGCACCGAGCAGGATCAGCAGCAGTGGCAGGGCGGCGCTACGCATCGCTCAGCCCTTGTCGCGCATCAGGCGCTGCTTTTCGCGATCCCACTCGCGCTCTTTCTCGCTCTGGCGCTTGTCGTGCTGCTTCTTGCCGCGGGCGAGGCCGACTTCGGCCTTGATCCGGCCCTTGGTATAGTGCAGATCGAGCGCCACGATGGTGTAGCCGGCGCGTTCCACCTTGCCGATCAGCCTGTCGATCTCCGACTGGTTCATCAGCAGCTTGCGCGGCCTAACCGGGTCGGGATGAATGTGGGTGGAGGCGGTGGGCAGCGGGGTGATGTGACTGCCGACCAGCCAGAACGCGCCGTTCTTCCAGTTGACGTAGCTTTCCTTGAGCTGCACCCGGCCGGCGCGGATGGCTTTCACTTCCCAGCCTTCCAGCACCAGGCCGGCCTCGAGCTTGTCCTCGATGAAGTAGTCGTGGAAGGCCTTGCGGTTTTGCGAAATGCTCATGGAAGCGGCGAGTTTGTGCGGGGAATCAATAATTTTACCAGATTTGCCGGCCGACTGTCCGCGCAGCGCTCGCCGGGCGGGTGACCCGCGGGGCGGGCGATGGCACAATGGCGGTTTGCCCGGCCCGCCGGGCAACCTGATCCCTAGCCTATCGCCATGTCCGTAGTAGAAAAGAACGTTCTGGTTACCCACACGCCGGCGCAAATGTTCGCGCTGGTCGACGACGTGCCGCATTACCCGCGCTTCTTGCCGTGGTGCGGCAAGGCCGAGGTGCATTCGCGCGACGGCGCCGAGGTGGTGGCGAGCCTGACCATCGATTACCTGAAGATCCGCCAACACTTCACCACCCGCAACAGCAATGTCGCCGACCGCAAGATCACCATGGAGCTGGTCGAGGGGCCGTTCCAGCACCTGAAAGGGGTGTGGCAGTTCCACCCGGTCGGCGACTTCGGCTGCAAGATCGAGTTTCGGCTGACCTACGAGTTTTCCAGCAAGATCCTGGAGAAGCTGATCGGCCCGGTGTTCGGCCATATTTCCGGGACGCTGGTCGACGCCTTCATCAAGGAAGCGGACCGGGTCTACGGCGATGACTGAGGTGATCGAGGTGGAGGTGGCCTACGCCCGACCGGAACGCCAGCTGATCGTGAAGCTGACCGTGCCATCCGGCACCAGTGCCCTCCAGGCGGTGCAGCTGTCGAAGTTGGCCGAACAGTTTCCAGACATCGACCTCGCCGACCTCAAGCTGGGCATCTTCAGCAAGGCGGTGAAGCCCGACACGGTGCTGCGCGAGCACGACCGGGTGGAAATCTACCGGCCGTTGATCGCCGACCCGAAAGAGGTGCGCCGGCGGCGCGCCGAGGCCGGCAAGGTGCTGAAGAAAGGCGGCGGTTCGCTCGAGGAGTGAACATTGCCCACCCGTAGGACACAAGACAGGCCGCGGAAGCGGCCTGTTTGCATGGCGTGTCGGCGTGCTCAGCCGAGCGGCACCTCGTCCGAGATAGTCGGTGCATTGCCGTCATCGGCGAGGAACACCCGGTTCTTGCCGGCCAGCTTGGCCAGATACATCGCCCGGTCGGCGCGGTCGATCAGTTCGACGTCGAGCATGCCCGGCTGCCAGCGCGCCACGCCGGCGCTGAACGTCATCACCACCCGCTCCTGGCCGACCGGCAGCGGGGCGCGCGCCAGCGACTGCTGCAACCGCTGGATGGTGCGCAGCGTCTCGTGCTCGGCGCTGGACGGCAGCACCAGCACGAACTCTTCGCCGCCGAAGCGGGCGACCACGTCGCAGGGCCGGGTTTCGCGGCGCAGCGTATCGACCAGGTGCTTGAGCGCCTCGTCGCCGGCCAGGTGGCCGTAGTTGTCGTTCAGCTTCTTGAAGTCATCCAGATCGAGCAGCGCCAGGCACAGCGGCTGGCCGTTGCGTTCGGCGCGCAGGATTTCCTGCTCCAGCCGTTCGGCCAGCCCGTCGCGGTTGAACGCGCCGGTCAGCTGGTCTTCCTGCACCCGGCTGCTGGCGGCGGCCAGCGCCGCTTCCAGTTCGGAGATGCGCAGTTCGGCCGCCTGCATCTGGGTGCGGGTGGCGGTGAGTTCGTCGCGCGACTCGGCCAGGTTCAGCTGCAGACTGGTGGTGTCGTCCATCAGCGCGGCGACGATATGGGTCAGCTCGCTCATGTCGCCGGCCTGGCTGATCTGGGTGCGGTGCTGCGTCAGCTTTTCCTGGAAGCTGTCGGCGCTTTCGGTCATCATCGACAGCCGGTCGATGAAGCGGTCGAGCAAGCTGCGCAGCTCGTTGGCGGCCTCGTCGAGCGAGCTCTTCAGGATGCCCTGCTGGTAGATCACTTCCTTCAGGCTGGCTTCGAGCCGGCCGACGCTGTCGAGGGTCAGCGGCTCGTCGGCGAGCAGGCCCTGCAGCGCGCTGATCTGGCCGGTCAGGTAGCTGTCCGGTCGGTAGATTTCGGCGATGTTTTCCAGTAGCAGGCCGAGCACGCCGCGCAGCGCTGCGGCGAGGCTCTCCTCGCCCTTGTTGTGCAGCTCCAGGCTGAAGAAGAAGCTGCGCAGCCGGGTGGTAAAGCTGTCGAGGGCGAGGTCGTCGTCGAGTTCGGCGATGTCGGCGAGTAGCGCCTGATACGGCTCGGCAAGCGCCGGGTGCAGTTGCACGCGCGGCTCGATGCCGTACTTGAAGCTCAGCTGCAGGAGGCGGCGCAGCTGCTGCCAGTCGGCACCCGGCGGGGCCGGCGGGTTGGCCGAACGGGCGTCGTCGTCGCCGCCGGACTGGCTGGCCCACTGCTTGACCAGATTGCCGAGGGTGCGGTTAAGCTCCTCGGGCTGGTTGCCGAAGGCGAGCAGTACCCGTTCCAAGGCGGCGCGGCGGTGGAGGTGGCCGCGATCCCAGTGCTCCACGTCCCATTGCTTGATCAGCTGCTGCAGCAACGCGCCCCATGGCTCGGCCAGCGCGGTGCCGTTGCGGCTGAGCGTGACGTAGTCGATGGCGATGGCCGGCAGCGTGTCCCAATGGCCCTTGTCGGTCTCCTGGCGGAACCGGGTCAGCAACGCCTGCTGGCTCGGCGCCTGGCCGGGCAGCGCCTCGAGCGCGCGGTACAGCTCGCCGGCGAGCTTGAGCTCCGGATCGGCCGGCATCTGCAGGATCTCATGGTAGACGCGGGCGTAGTTGTCCGGGGTCGGCGTCAGCCTCTGCAGCGCTAACTGCTTGAGTGTCTCGCGGGCAACCTCGGTCGGGTTGTGCGGAGGGGGCGACCAGACGCGGGAAAGACCTTTTGTGCGTGCCATCGGTATGGACTGGTAGGTCGGGCCCATCTGGCCGGAACGGTTCCGGAGGAGGGGCCGGACGGGGTGAAATCGGAGGTTGGCAAAAACAAGTGGGCCAGCGGCCCACTCGTCGTTTGTCGATAATGCCGGTCAGCCGGCGCGGGCGGGCTCGAGCAGCTGGAAGAATACTTCGCCGTTGCGAATCATCCCCAGCTCGTTGCGGGCCCGCTCCTCGATGGCGTCGTTACCCAGCTTCAGATCGCGCACTTCGGCCGACAGCGCGCCGTTGCGCGCCAGCAACTGTTGCGTGCTGATGTGCTGTTCGGCGACCTGGCGGTCGAGCTGCCACACCCTGAACCAACTGCCCTTGCCGAACCACAACGGGTACTGCAAGGCCAGGATCAGGACAACCAGGGTCAGGGTGAGCCAGCGCATCGCTTACTTCAACTGGTAGAACGCACCCTTGCCCGGGTAGAACGCGGCGTCGCCGAGCTCTTCTTCGATGCGCAGGAGCTGGTTGTACTTGGCCATGCGGTCCGAACGCGACAGCGAGCCGGTCTTGATCTGCATGCAGTTGGTGGCGACGGCGAGGTCGGCGATGGTGCTGTCCTCGGTTTCGCCGGAGCGGTGGCTCAGCACGCTGGTGTAACCCGAGCGCTTGGCCAGATCGACGGCTTTCAGCGTTTCGGACAGCGTGCCGATCTGGTTTACCTTCACCAACAGCGCGTTGGCGAGGCCGGCCTTGATGCCTTCGGCCAGGATGGTCGGGTTGGTCACGAACAGGTCGTCGCCGACCAGCTGCACGCGCCCGGCCAGACGGTCGGTCAGGATCTTCCAGCCGGCCCAGTCGTGCTCGCTCATGCCGTCTTCGATCGAGATGATCGGGTAGTTGTTGACCAGCGTTTCCAGGTAGTCGACGAACTGCTCGCTCGACAGCGACAGGCCTTCGGCCGACAGGTGGTACTGGCCGTTCTTGTAGAACTCGCTCGAGGCGCAGTCGAGCGCCAGCATCACGTCTTCACCGGCCACGTAGCCGGCCTGGTCAATCGCTTCCAGGATCAGCTTGATCGCGTCTTCGTGCGAAGCCAGGTTCGGCGCAAAGCCGCCTTCGTCGCCGACGGTGGTCGAGTAACCCTTGTCGTTGCAGAGCTTCTTCAGCGCGTGGAAGATCTCGGCGCCGCAGCGCAGCGCTTCGCGGAAGGTGGGGGCACCGACCGGGATGATCATGAATTCCTGGATGTCCAGGCTGTTGTTGGCGTGCTCGCCACCGTTGATCACGTTCATCATCGGCACTGGCAGGCTCATCGGGCCGGCACCGCCAATGTAGCGGTACAGCGGCAGGCCGGCGTCTTCGGCGGCGGCACGGGCCACGGCCATCGACACGGCCAACAGCGCGTTGGCGCCAAGGCGGCTCTTGGTCTCGGTGCCGTCCAGCTCGATCAGGGTCTTGTCGATGAACGCCTGGTCGGCGGCGTCGAGGCCGATGATCGCTTCGCAGATTTCGGTGTTGATGTTTTCCACCGCCTGCAGCACACCCTTGCCGAGGTAACGGGCCTTGTCGCCGTCACGCAGCTCCAGCGCTTCCTTCTCGCCGGTGGACGCACCGGACGGCACGGCCGCACGGCCCATCACGCCGGATTCCAGCAGCACGTCGGCTTCCACGGTCGGGTTGCCACGCGAATCCAGAATCTCGCGCGCGACTACGTCGATGATCGAACTCATTCCATCTCCCCTTATTAGTCTCAGGATATCGTCAGTGTAGGGCGTTACGCTTTCGACCAATCCGGGAAGGTTGGCCGAAAGGGTCTAGCAAAGCTTACAACGAATGTTCGGGCAGCGGTTGCGCCTTGACCAGCGCGTCGAGCGCCTTCAGCGTGGTCAACAGCTCTTTCAGCCGGCCGAGCGGCCAGGCGTTCGGGCCGTCGGACAGCGCTTCGGACGGGTTCGGGTGGGTCTCCATGAACACCCCGGCGACGCCGGAGGCGATCGCGGCGCGCGCCAGTACCGGCACGAACTCGCGCTGGCCGCCGGAGCTGGTGCCTTGGCCGCCGGGCAGCTGCACCGAGTGGGTCGCGTCGTATACCACCGGGCAGCCGGTCTCGCGCATGATCATCAGCGAGCGCATGTCCGACACCAGGTTGTTGTAACCGAACGAGGCGCCGCGTTCACAGGCCATGAAGCTGTCCGGATCGAGCCCGGCTTCGCGGGCCGCGTCGCGCGCCTTGTCGATCACGTGTTTCATGTCGCCCGGCGCCATGAACTGGCCCTTCTTGATGTTGACCGGCTTGCCGGACATCGCCACCGCGCGGATGAAGTCGGTCTGGCGGGCGAGGAAGGCCGGGGTCTGCAACACGTCGACCACCGATGCCACGTCCGGCACCTGCTCTTCGGTATGCACGTCGGTCAGCACCGGCACGCCGATCTGGCGCTGCACTTCCGACAGGATGCGCAGGCCTTCGTCGATGCCGAAGCCGCGGAACGACTTGCCCGACGAGCGGTTGGCCTTGTCGAAGCTCGACTTGTAGATGAAGTTGATGCCGAGTTCGCTGGTGATTTCCTTCAGCGCCCCGGCGGTATCCAGCGCCATCTGCTCGCTCTCGATCACGCACGGGCCGGCGATCAGGAAGAACGGCTGGTCGATACCGACGTCGAATCCACACAGTTTCATGTTCTGCTCCCTAGCAAAAACGGGCGGCAAGCCGCCCGTGCTGGTGATTACTGGGCCTTCTCGGCCTGATGGGCGAGCGCCGCCTTGACGTAGGCGATGAACAGCGGGTGGCCGTCACGCGGGGTCGAGGTGAATTCCGGATGGAACTGGCAGGCGAAGAACCAGCGGTGGTCCTTCAGCTCGACGGTTTCCACCAGCTTCTCGTGGCCGGCCGAGCGGCCGCTGATGGTCAGGCCGGCGGCTTCGAGTCGCGGTACGTAGTAGTTGTTCACTTCGTAGCGGTGACGGTGACGCTCGACGATCTGTGCGGCGCCGTAGATATCCGCGGCCAGGGAGCCCGCTTCCAGGTCGCAGGCCTGGCCGCCCAGGCGCATCGTGCCGCCCAGGTTGGAGTTTTCGTCGCGGGTCTCGATCTTGCCGTCGTGGTTGACCCACTCGTCGATTAGCGCCACCACCGGGTATTCGGTTTCGAGATCGAATTCGGTCGAGTTGGCGCCGGTCAGGCCGGCCACGTCGCGGGCGTACTCGATCAGCGCGATCTGCATACCGAGGCAAATGCCCAGGTACGGGATGTTGTGCTCGCGGGCGAACTTCACCGCCTTGATCTTGCCTTCCACGCCGCGCTTGCCGAAGCCGCCCGGCACCAGGATCGCGTCCATGCCTTTCAACACGGCACAGCCGTCGCGCTCGACTTCTTCCGAGTCGACGTAGTGGATGTTGACCTGGCTGCGAGTGTGCACGCCGGCATGCTTCAGCGCTTCGGACAGCGACTTGTACGACTCGGTCAGGTCGACGTACTTGCCGACCATCGCGATGTTGATCTCGTGGTCCGGGTGCTCGATCGCGTCGATGATGCGGCTCCACACCGACAGGTCGGCCGGCGGCAACTGAAGCTGCAGATGTTCGCAGATGATCTCGTCGATGCCCTGCGCGTGCAGCATTGCCGGCACCTTGTAGATGCTGTCCGAGTCGTAGCAGCCGATCACGGCGTTTTCTTCGACGTTGCAGAACAGCGCGATCTTGCGCTTTTCGTCTTCCGGCAGCTCGCGGTCCATCCGGCACAGCAGCACGTCCGGCTGGATGCCGATCTCGCGCAGCTCCTTCACCGAGTGCTGGGTCGGCTTGGTCTTGATCTCGCCGGCGGTGGCAATGTACGGCACGTAGGACAGGTGCACGTACAGGGTGTTCTTGCGGCCGAGGTTGGAGCGCATCTGGCGGATCGCTTCCAGGAACGGCAGCGACTCGATGTCGCCAACGGTGCCGCCGATCTCGACGATCGCCACATCGGCGTCGCCGGCGCCTTCGCCCATCTTCAGCTTGATTTCATCGGTGATGTGCGGGATCACCTGCACGGTGCCGCCGAGGTAGTCGCCCCGACGTTCCTTGGTGATCACCGCCTCATACACCTGGCCGGTGGTGAAGTTGTTCGACTTCTTCATCTTGGCGTGGATGAAGCGCTCGTAGTGGCCAAGGTCCAGGTCGGTTTCGGCGCCATCTTCGGTGACGAACACTTCACCGTGCTGGAACGGGCTCATCGTGCCCGGGTCGACGTTGATGTAGGGGTCGAGCTTCAGCATGGTGACTTTCAGCCCGCGCGATTCAAGAATGGCCGCAATGGACGCAGCGGCGATGCCCTTGCCGAGAGAGGACACCACGCCGCCAGTCACGAAGATGTACTTGGTCATGGGAATATTGATCCGTGGGAATCCGGGATTTTAACCCGAAACCGGTCCAGTTTGAACCGTTGACATCTCGCCGCTTGTCGGCGTGTCGCCGCGCCGAATGGTGGTGTTATGGCCACAGTCGCTGCCGTTGTCGCCACGAAGCTTGCCACAAGCCGGTCCGGCTCCGGTATGATGCGCGTCCTGCGTCTCGCCGGGCAGGGGGCGGAGCGTGGTCGACTTGAGTATCCTGCTGTTTTTGTGTTATAAAGCCCCTTTTATCCGGTTTTGGGAGTTCAACCATGGCGCGTGTTTGCAAAGTCACTGGCAAACGTCCGGTGACCGGGAACAATGTGTCCCACGCCAACAACAAGACTAAACGTCGTTTCCTGCCGAACCTGCAATATCGCAAGTTCTGGGTAGAGAGCGAAAACCGCTGGGTTCGTCTGCGCGTATCCAACGCCGGCCTGCGTACTATCGACAAAGTCGGTATCGAAGCAGTGCTGGCCGATCTGCGCGCCCGCGGCGAAATCTAAGCGACGAGTAACGAGGTATAAAAGATCATGCGCGACAAGATCAAACTGGAATCGACCGCTGGTACCGGTCATTTCTACACCACCACCAAGAACAAGCGCACGATGCCGGAAAAGATGGAGATCAAGAAGTACGATCCCGTCGTCCGCAAGCACGTGATCTACAAAGAAACCAAGCTGAAATAAGCGGTTTCCGAGTTCTGGTCCAAAGAACCCTTCGCTGGTGCACGGCGAAGGGTTTTTTGTTGTCCGGTGCCAGGGTGTGAGCTGGTGGCCGGGCGATAACAGATAGCAGATAGCAAAAAGGTTGGCCGAAAGGCCAACCTTTTTTGTTTCTTGTCAGGAGGACTCAGTGCGTTTGTTCCCGCGCACGCTGGGTGCGCTGCGCCAGCACTAGGTCCTGCCAGGCCTTGGCCTTGTCTGGCAGGTTGCGCAGCAGATAGGCCGGGTGGAAGCTGACGATCAGCGGGATGTCGTGGTAGCGGTGCACCTTGCCACGCAGTCGGGCGATGCTATCGCTGTTCTGCAGCAGCGTCTGCGCGGCGAAGCGGCCGAGCGCGATGATCAGCGTCGGTTGCAGATGCGCGATCTGTTGCAGCAGATAATCCTGGCAGGCGGCGATTTCGTCTCCGGACGGATTGCGGTTGCCCGGCGGTCGGCATTTGAGCACGTTGGTGATGAAGACATCGGTCTCGCTGTCGAGACCGATCGCGGCCAGCATGCTGTCGAGCAGTTGACCGGCCCGGCCGACGAAGGCGAGGCCCTGACGGTCCTCGTTCTCGCCCGGCGCCTCGCCGACCAGCAGCCAGCGTGCGCCCGGCCGGCCACGACCGAATACGGTATGGGTGCGGGTTTCACACAGCCGGCAGCGGCGGCAGGCGGCAACGGCAGCTTCCAGCTCCGGCCACGGCAGCAGCTCGCCGGCGCCGGGCAGTTGGACCGGCGGCACGATAGGGCGCGGCTCGACAGGCGGCGTCGGAGTTGGTGCAACAGCCGGGCGTTCGGCCAAGGTCGGCCGAACGGGGCGGGCGGGCGGGGTGGCCGATGGCGAGACGACGGCGTCGACCAAGGCCGCTGGAGCTACGCTGTGAACGCTAGGCAGCGGTAGCGAGCGCCGTTGCCACAGCGGCCCCAGCCCCATCGCCTCGAGTCGTTGCCACGACCGGCTCACAGCGACGCCTCCATCAGGATCGCGTGCTCGCGGCCCTGTTCGGCGCGGTAGTAGTGCTTGCGGATGCCGCACTCGCTGAACCCCATCGATTCGTATAGCGCGCGCGCGACAGTATTGCTCTCGCGCACTTCGAGGAACATGCGCAAGGCGCCCTGCTGGCGCATCTGCTGCATCAGTTCGCCCAGCAGCTGGCGGCCCAGCCCCTGGCCCTGGCAGTCGTGATCGATGACGATGTTCAACAGGTGCGCCTCGTCGAGTACCTGCATGATCACGGCCAGGCCAATGACCTCGGCGCCGCGCTGGGCGATGATCAACTGGTGGCCGGACTCGAAGGAGCCGCGGTATTGGCCCTCGCTCCAGGGGTGAGCGGTGCTGCGCGACTCCAGTGCTGCCATCAAGGACAGATCGGTTCCGGAGGCGGCACGCAGCGTCAGCGTGCTCATCGGCGCTGCGCCTGTTGTTCGCGCGCGGTCAGCGCCACCTTGTTGCGTACATAGAGCAACTCGGCGGACGCCGCGTCGTGGCTAGGGTAGGTGCCGCTGATGGCGAGATCGAGATAAGCCGACGCGCTCGGTCGCAACGCTGGCCACTGCTGGGTCAGCTGGGCGGCCAAGCCGGCCGGCAGGCGGTCGGCGTAGACGGACAGGCCGTTGCCGGCGGCAATCCAGTCGCGGCCTTCCAGCAGCAGCTCTGCCGGGTCGAGCAGTTCGATCGGCCCCAGGCGTCGTACGCCGTGTCGGGTGTCGTAATGCCCGAGATAGATCTGCTGCATCCGGGCATCGAGACAGACCAGTAGCCGCTCGGTGGCCGGGGCCTGTGAGGCCACCGCGTCGAGGGTCGGGATGCCGATCAGCGGCAGCTTGGCCGATACCGCCAGCCCCTGGGCGAGGCCGGCACCGATGCGCAGGCCGGTGAACGAGCCGGGACCCTGGCCGTAGACGATGGCGTCGAGCTCGGTGAGCTTGAGACCGGCCGCGTCGAGCAGACGCTGCAGCTCGGGCAGGGCACGCTCGGCGTGTTGCTGGCCGACGGTCTCGTGGAATTCGACCCGTTGCTCGCCGTTCTGGATGGCGAGGGATAGGTCCTGGGTCGAGGTGTCGAGGGCGAGCAGCTTCATCGAGGGGCGTAACGGCAGGGGCGGGAAAGCGCCGAATTATACGCGCAGTTGTTCTGCCCAGGCGAGCGCGGCGACGTGGGCGTGGTTGAGCGCGATCGGACCGATGCCGACCTCGTTGCACAGTCGTTCAACCCCGTCGAGTTGGCTGGTTTCGCAGGCCCGGGCTAGCTGCAGGAAGGCGGCGCACGGGCCGGTAGCATCGATCAGCGCCGCGGTGATGTTGTCCGGCAGGTGCAAGTGTTGCAGCACCGCGTCCATCGGCATGTCAAATACCGCATCGAGCAGGGAGAACAGGCCGACGATGAACAGGTTGTCGAGGCTTTCGCCGGTCAGGCCGGCTTCGCGCCCGGCCAGCTCCATCAAGCGGCCGCGAGTCAGGGCGGTCTTTTCCAGTGCAGAACTGCTGTCTCTGCCCGGCTTGCGGCTGATCAGCAGCAGGATCAGCCAGCGGTAGAGCTTCTGGTAGCCGAGCACGGTCACCGCATGGCCGAACGAACCGATGGTGGTGTTGAGACCGGCGGCGGCCGAGTTGACGAAGTGCAGTAGCTGGTACGACAGCGCCACGTCGTGTTTCAGCACCTCTTCGACCTCGCCGATCGGCGCGTCCTGGCGCAGCAGGTTGAGCAGGGTCAGGGTGTTAGAGAAGCTCGGGTCGATCACCTTGGCCGACAGCGTCTCCGGCCGGGCAAAGTAGAAGCCCTGCATGCCGTCGAGATCGAGCTCGCGACAACGGTGGTAGTGCTCGTGCTCCTCGACCCGCTCGGCGATCCGCAGTACCGGATGGTGCCGCAACCGGGCGTTGATGGCGCGCAAGGTCGTGGCATCATTGCTTTGGACGTCGAGCTTCACGTAGCTGGCCAGCTCCAGCAGCGAGGCGGACGGGGCGTCGAAGCTGAAGTCGTCGAGGGCGATACTGAAACCGAGGGCGCGCAGGTGACGGATGCGCGAGACCAGCTCGCCGGTTGGCACCAGTGTCGACGGGATGTCCAGTACTACGCGGCGGGCCGGCAATAGCTCGAGAAAGTCGCTGGTCAGCATCGCCTCACCAACGTTCATGAAGGCGAGACGGTTGCCGACCAGCCACTGGGTGCCCATGTGGTTGAGGGTGTTCAGCAGCACCTGGGTGTCGGCGTCCAGCTGGGCATGCTGCTCGGCCGAGCCGCTGTGGGAGCCGGCGCGAAAGAACAGCTCATAGCCGATCAGTTGCTGGTTGCGGTTCAGTACCGCTTGTCGTCCGATATAGGCGTCGCTCGCTGTCACATCCTCCATCTGGCTTACCCTGGGTAGAACTCGGCAGCACGCACTGCGGTTGCCGCGACGTCCTTGTTGTTCATCAGATCTTCCATGTCGAGGACCAATACCACCGACCCATCGCCGGACAGGGTGGCGCCGGCGACGCCTTTCGGGCGGATGTTCTGCAGCGGTTTGATCACCACGTCGTCGCGGCCGACAAACGAGTCGATCGCCAGGATGAACGAGTGCGCCGCCGACTGCATCAACACACCGAACGCCGGTTTGTCGGTCGGCTCCCAGCCGAGCAGGTGCGATAGCGACTTCAGCGGCAGGATTTCATCGCGCACGACGATGGTCGGCTTATTGGAGACTTCCTGAATCACGTTCGGGTCGATCGGAATGATCTCGCGCACCATGGCTAGCGGTACGGCAAATGCCTGACTGCAGGCACGCACCACCAGTACTGGCAGGATGGCCAGCGTCAGCGGCAGCGAAATGCTGATCCGGGTGCCTTCGCCCGGCACCGAGTTGATGTCGATGCGGCCGTTCAACTTCTGGATATTGGTGCGGACCACGTCCATGCCGACGCCGCGGCCGGAGACACTGGAAATCTGGTCCTTGGTCGAGAAGCCCGGCAGGAAGATCAGCTGCAGGCACTGTTTCTCGTCCAGCGCATTGGCCGCTTCCGGATCGATCAGCCCCTTGTCGATCGCCTTGCGGCGCAGCGCGTCGGGGTTCATCCCTTTGCCGTCGTCCTGGATCTCGATCAGGATGTGGTCGCCGACCTGTTCGGCGGTGAGGTGTACCTCCGCCTTGGCCGGCTTGCCGGCCGCGAGGCGTTCCTCCGGCAGTTCGATGCCATGGTCGACCGCGTTGCGGACCAGGTGCACCAGCGGGTCATTGAGGTCTTCGATCATCGTCTTGTCGAGCTCGGTTTCCTCGCCGACGATGATCAGTTCCACTTCCTTATTGAGCTGGCGGGCCAGGTCGCGGGCCAGGCGCGGGTACTTCTGGAACAGCCGGCCGATCGGCTGCATGCGGGTCTTCATCACCGCGTTCTGCAGGTCGCTAACCAAGAGGTCGAGCTGGCTGACCGCCTCGTCGAGCGAACGCAGGGTGTTCGGGTCGCTGTGGCCTTGCAGGATTTCGGTACGCAGCGTGGTCAGGCGGTTCTTGGTCAGGCCGATTTCACCCGACAGGTTGAGCACCATGTCGAGACGATTGGTATCGATCCGGATGGTGTTTTCCTGCTGGCCGCTGCTGACCGGCGTGTTGGCCTTGGCCGGAGCCGCTTTGGCCGGCGACTTGGCTTGGGCGGTGACGGCGGGTAGAACCTCACCGCTGATGGCGGTCGGAGCCGGCTGACTGACCGCCGGGGAGCTGGCGCTGCTCGGCGCGGCGGCAGTGGCGGCCGGCACGATGACCTGCATCAGTGTGGCCCAATCCGGTGTGGCGCTGCTGGCCACCTCCGGAGTCGCTGCCGCGACTGTATTGGTGACGGCCGTCATCGGGGCCGCCGGAGCGGCACTCTGCGGCTCGATGGAGCCGGCCAGCGCTTCGTCGAGCGCGGCTAGCAGCGCCGGATCGGCCGACACCGGCTGTTGGCGCTGCGACAAGGGGCCGAACATGTCGCGCACGACGCCGGTCGCGTCCATGATCACGTCCATCACGCGGCTGTTCAGCGTGAGCTCGCCGTTGCGCAGCAGGTCGAACAGGTTTTCCGTGCGGTGGCACAAGGTGACCATCGCCTTGACGTTGAGGAAGCCGGCCCCGCCCTTGATGGTGTGAAAACCACGGAAGATGTCGTTCAACAGGGCAGGGTTGTTCGGCTGCTTCTCGAGTTCGACCAGCTTGTTGTCGACATCGGATAACAGGTCGCAGGACTCCAGAATGAAGTCCTGCAGCAGTTCTTCCATTCCCGCGAATTCACTCATGTTCGGCTCGTTTCACTGTGGGGATCAAGGGCTGTTCGGCGTTCAGAAGCCGAGGCTTCCCAGGAGTTCGTCAACCTGCGCCTGGTCGGTCACGACGTCGTTCTTGCCCTGGGCGTTGACGACCGGGCCGTTGAGCAGGCTCGGGTCGAGCTCGGCCTTCTTGTCCGACGGCAGGTGCTGGATCAGCAGGGCCAGCAATTCGCTTTCCAGCACCTTGGCGACGTCCATGATCTTCTTGATCACCTGGCCGGTCAGATCCTGGAAATCTTGGGCCAGGATGATTTCCATCAGCTGGCTATTGGTGGCCTGGGTGCGCTCCGGCACTTTCTGCAGGTACTGGCGGGTTTCGCCGGCGAGCTGGGCAAACTGCTCGGGGCTGAGCTGATTGGCGTAGAGCTGCTCCCAGCGTGCCGCCAGGCCGGTAGCTTGGTGTTCCAGATCGTTCTGCAGCGGCTTGGCGATATCGGCGGCGTTCAGCACCCGCTCGGCGGCTTTCTCGGTCAGCTCGGCGATGTAGGCGAGACGGTCGCGGGTATTGGGGATCGCTTCGGCCACTTTTTCCAGCGACTTGTCGTAGCCCAGCTCGCTCAGCGTGTCGTGTAACTTGCGCGCCAGCTGGCCGACCTGGCGATAGATATCGCCGCCGGGGGCGAGCGCAGCCGGTTCGGCCGCAACGGGGCCCGCCGCGTTGACCATGGGCTGCTGGGACAAAATGCTGTTGAACAGGGCTTCCAGTTCGGGCGAGTCGCCGCTTTCCAGTAAGTGATCCGGCACAATACGTCTCCTGCAATGCTAAAAACCCGAGGGGGGACTCAGGCGGTAGTCAGGGTAGCGAAGATCTTGTTGAGCTTCTCTTCCAGCGTGGCGGCGGTGAACGGCTTGACGATGTAGCCGCTGGCGCCGGCGGTGGCCGCTTCGATGATGTTCTCGCGTTTGGCTTCCGCGGTGATCATCAGGAAGGGCAGCGTGCGCAGCTGGGCATCGGCACGTACGGCACGCAGCAGTTCGATGCCGGTCATGTTCGGCATGTTCCAGTCGGACACGATGAAGTCGAAGTGCTGCGTCTTCAGCTTGTGCAGCGCTACCTGGCCATCTTCGGCTTCGTCGACGTTGGTGTAGCCGAGCTCTTTCAGCAGGTTTCGCACGATGCGTCGCATTGTGGAAAAGTCGTCGACCACAAGAAAGCGGAGGTTTTTTTCTGCCATGAAACGTGATTCCTAATGTAATCCCTGAGGCTACAGCGCCGGCCGGCGGTTAACGCTGCAGGAATGGGATCAGAGTTTCGGCCAGTACGGCCGGGTCGAATTTGGCGACGTAGGCGTCCACCCCAACGCTGGCGCCCATCGCCCGGTTGGCGTTGGACGACAGCGAAGAATGCATCACTACTGGAATGCCGCGGAAGGCAGGTTCGGCCTTGATCAGTCGGGTGAGCACGTATCCGTCCATCTCCGGCATTTCGGCATCAACCAGGATTAACTTGAGCGTATTGCTGAGCGGGTTGCTGTCTTCGCGGTGACGGGCGGCCAGCATCTGCAAGCGATCCCAGGCCTCGCGACCGTTGTTGGCCTGCTGGTACTTGACGCTCATCTTGTCGAGCACCATGGTGATTTCCTTGCGCGCCACCACCGAGTCGTCGACGAAGTAGACGTACTGGTCGGCTTCGAGCGAGGCGGTCGGGATGTCCGGCACGTGGGGGTCGCCGACCACGCTCGACAGGATCTGCTCGACGTCGAGGATCGACACGAGCTTGCCGTTCGCCAGTTCGGTGATGGCGGTGATCAGCGTCTGATTGGCGCCGCCGGCCATGTTTTCCGGCGCGCGAACCTTGTCCCAGTCGACCCGGATGATGCGGTCGACCGATTCGACCAGGAAGGCCTGCGAGCTCTTGTTGAACTCGGTGACGATCATGGTTTCGTAACGCTGGCCCTGGGTTTCGGCGCCGATGAATTTGGCGAGCGAGATGACCGGGATGATGTTGCCGCGCAGCGACAGAACCCCTTCGACACCAAACGGCATATTGGGCGAACGGGTGATGCTCGGGGTCTGCGAGACTTCCCGTACCTTGAATACGTTGATCCCGAAGGTCTCACGGGTGCCCAGCGAGAACAGCAGGATTTCCATCTTGTTGGAGCCGGCGAGCATAGTGCGGCCGTCCACCGAGGCGAGCAAAGAGGCGTTGGTTGCCGTCATGGTCTGTTTACCTTAGCGACAGGTCGTTCTGCGTTGTTCTGTAGGATTGTTTTTTTATATTTTGAGCAGTTCGCGCACCTTGCTCGAGAGCTTGTGCGGTTCGAACTTCGAGACGTAGGCGTCGACACCGACCGACTCGCCGAGCTTCTGGTTGGACTGGCCGGACAGCGATGAATGCATCAGCACCGGAATGCCCTCGCAGCGCGGGTCGGACTTGATCATCCGGGTGAGCATGTAGCCGTCCATCTCCGGCATTTCCACGTCGGTGAGCACCAGGTGCAGCGAGTCCTTGAGCTTCTTGCCGGCAAGATCGGCCTGGGTGGCGAGGCGCTGGATGTCTTCCCAGGCGCGCAGGCCGTTGGCCGATGACATGTGGCGAATCTGCATCGCGTCAAGGGTGCGCTCGATCTGTTTGCGGGCAACGGCCGAGTCGTCGGCGAAGAACACCATGCGCTCTTCCTTGACCGGCTCGATATTGACGAAGAAGTGCGAGTCGTCGATCGGCGTGGTCGAGGCAAGCACCTTCTCCACGTCCATCATCATCACCAGAGTGTTGTTTTCCAGCTCGGTGACGGCGGTGACCAGGCCGCCCATGCGGTGGTTGATCATGTCGGGCGGGACGCGCATCGCCGACCAGTCAAGACGCAGGATGGTGTCGACCGCTTCGACGAGGAAACCCTGAGTGTGGCCGTTATACTCGGTCACGATCATGATTTCCGGCGTCTTCTCGGTCACAATGCCGGCATACTTGGCCAGGTCGATCACCGGCACCAGCGCACCGCGCAGACTGACCATGCCCTCGACCGTGTCGGGCATTTCCGGCGCGGAGGTGATCGGTGGGGTGCGCATCACCTCACGCACCTTGAACACGTTGATACCGAAGGTTTCCTTGCGTCCAGTGCGCTGGTCGTGCCCCAGGGTAAACAACAGAATCTCGAGATTGTTGGTACCGGCCAGTTTGGTACGGGCGTCAATTTTTTTCAGGAGCTCGGACACGGTTACCTCCAGGAAACCTGTTCATGTATCGAAGTGCGATGGGCTGCCAGTCAAACGTCGCCACTATGCAAGTGTAGTCATGACAATTGCGTGAAGCAAAAGCATCGTCACGAGCCTGTAAGTGGAACATTTTGTATCTATCATACCGTTTAAGAATCTTTTTACAAATCGCTACAGTATGGCAAATCATTCCCTAATTGCATCTGAGCATGATCACCAGCAGCTGACCGCTGCGTTTGCCCAGTTCAATACCGTGTCCGGGCAACTGATCGAAGCCTACCATCTGCTCGAGCAACAGGCGGCGCAACTCAACCAGCAGCTGGAAGAAGCGAATCAGCGCTTGCGGGTGCAGGGGGCGGAAAACGCGGCTTTGGCCGAACGGCTCGGCCAGTTGCTGGCGGCACTACCCGGCGGGGTGGTGGAGCTGGACGCGGACGGGGTGGTGAGGCGTGAGAACCCGGCCGCCAGCGCGTTGTTTGGCCGTCCCTTAGTCGGACAGCGCTGGGCGGAGGTGCTGGCCGATTGCGAGCCGGGCTCGCTGGAGCACAGCTACCGTTTGCTGGTGGACGGCCAGCCGGGGGCACGGGTGGTGCTGCAATACCAGGACTTGCCGGAGCTGGGCGGGCGGATCGTGCTGGTGCACGACGTGACGCGCCAGTACGAATTGACTGCGGAACTCGCCCACCAGCAGAAGCTGGCGGCGATGGGCGGCATGGCGGCGTCGCTGGCGCATCAGCTGCGCACCCCGTTGTCGGCCGCGATGTTGTATGCGGCCAACTTGCGCGAGGGCGGCCTGACGCCGGAGGCGCGGGCGCGCTTTGCCGACAAGTCGCTGGACCGGCTGCGGGCGCTGGAGGGGTTGATCCACAATATGCTCGATTTCGTGCGCGGCCAGGTGACGCGGCGCGAGCAGCTCGACGTCGCGACGCTGACCGAGGAAACGCTGCAGGCGCTGCCGCCGCCTGCGCACGGGGTGCTGCTGCAGGGCGTGTCCGAGCTGGCCGGGGCCGCGCAGATCCACGGTGACCGCAAGGCGGTGAGCGGGGCGCTGTCCAATCTGCTCGACAATGCGTTGCAGCACTCGCCGACCGACGGCGTGGTCGAACTGCGGGTGCGACAGGTGGGGGGCGAGGTGGTCTGGCAGGTGGCGGATCAGGGGCCGGGCCTGCCCGACGATGTGCTGGATCAGGTGTTCGAGCCGTTCTTTACCCGCCGTCCCGGCGGCACCGGGCTGGGGCTGGCGATCGTGAAGAAGGTGGCCGAGGAGCTGGGCGGGCGGGTCGCCTGTGGCAACCGGCCGCAGGGCGGGGCACTGTTCGAGTTGGCGTTGCCGCTGGCCTGCGAACCGATGTGAGCCGGCGGCCTGGCAGCGCCCCGTGCAGACTTAGCGTCGCTGACAAAACCCAGCGAAGCGATCCCGGCTAGGCGCGCTGTCGCAGACAGTACAAGTCGTACGGCAAGGCAGCGAACTACGCCGGGAGGGTTTTGTTAGCGGCTCTTATTCTTCCAGGTACTGCCGCTTGTCGGTGACCTCGGCCCAGTCGGCGTGATCCGGCAGCGGGTCCTTGCGGGCCACGATCACCGGCCAGACCTTGGCGAGTTTGCCGTTGAGCTCAATGTATTCTTGTTGACCGGCCGGCACGTCTTCCTCGGCGTAGATCGCCTCGACCGGGCACTCGGCGACGCACAGCGTGCAGTCGATGCATTCGTCCGGGTCGATCGCCAGGAAATTCGGCCCCTCGTGGAAGCAGTCGACCGGGCAGACGTCGACGCAGTCGGTGTATTTACATTTGATACAGGCTTCGGTTACAACGTAGGCCATGGTTTTCCCTCTGTATGTAATGGTGTCGTGGTCTCGACCCCAATTTTAGCCAAGTTTGCCCCTGCTTTTCATGACCGTCGACGCTGCTGCCGTTTCTGACCCCCTTTTCACGATGCCGTACCGTGGCCGGTTTGCCCCCAGCCCGACCGGTCTGCTGCACGCCGGTTCCTTGGCGACCGCGGTCGGCAGCTACCTCGAGGCGCGCTGCCGCGGCGGCGAGTGGCTGGTGCGCATCGAGGACCTCGACCCGCCGCGCGAGCAGCCCGGCGCGAGCGAGCACATCCTCGCCACGCTGGCGGCGTTCGGTTTCGAATGGGATGGTGAGGTGGTGTACCAGAGCCGGCGCCATCATCGCTACCGCGATGCCTTGCAGGCGTTGGCCGAACGCGGGCTGGCCTATCCCTGCACCTGCACCCGGCGCGAGATCGCGCTGGCGGCGCGTCCGGGTGTCGACGGCCCGGTCTATCCGGGCACTTGCCGGCACGGCCTGCCGCCGGGCCGGGAGGGGCGCGCCTGGCGGCTCAAGGTCGAGTCCGGCGAAACCGGCTTCGTCGACCGCCTGCAAGGGCCTTATGCACAGGACCTGGCGCGCGACATCGGCGACTTCGTGTTGCTGCGCGCCGACGGCTTCTGGGCCTATCAGCTGGCGGTGGTGGTCGACGACGCCGAGCAGGGCATCACCGACATCGTGCGCGGCGCCGACCTGTTGGTGTCGACGCCGAGGCAGATCTGGCTGCAGCGTTGCCTGGGCGTGGCGACGCCGGGCTACTGCCACCTGCCGCTGCTGGTCAACGCCGCCGGCGAGAAGTTGTCGAAACAGACGTTGGCGCCGGCGATCGAGCCGGCCGGCGCCGCTGCCGAATTGCGTCTGGCGCTGAGCCGGCTGGGCCACGAGCCCGACCCGACCTGCCAGAGCGTCGCCGAGTTGTGGCAGTGGGCGAGGGCTCACTGGCAGTTGGCACAGGTGGCGC
The DNA here is from genome assembly GCF_055597485.1 of Crenobacter sp. CS_VA4. NCBI lineage: Bacteria > Pseudomonadati > Pseudomonadota > Betaproteobacteria > Neisseriales > Neisseriaceae > Crenobacter > Crenobacter sp. CS_VA4. The sequence goes on along the minus strand of NZ_JBVMAE010000003.1, from coordinate 70,554 downwards.
CGGCGCCGGTGGTGGCGTAAGTCGGCGCCCCCCGACCCGATTGAACGTCGGCGTGACTGGCCGAACACCTGATCGGCGGCTGAACCACTCCGTCGGCGAAACCGTCAAGGCCGCCGCCGAGGAATGTTTCCCGCACTAGCGGGGATTTTAGATGGCTCGACAGGCATGCTTCGGCCAACCTTGCAGGGCGTCGCTGAAAATGGTGTATTGCAATGCAAGGTACCTGTTCATATACTGCTGCTGTCAGTGAACCCGCGTCGTGATTCCGGCCGACTATCGTGTAGTGCAAGGTAGTATGGCAACACGGCAGCGACAGCCAAACCGGGAAAGGCGAGTGAAGACACAATTGAAGAAGGGCACGCTGGAGATGTGCGTGCTGGCCTTGCTGGCCCGCGCCGACAGCTACGCTTACGAGCTGGTCAGCCGGCTGGCCGACTGCATGGAAATCAGCGAGGGCACCATCTACCCGCTGATGCGCCGGCTGCAGGCCGAGGGCTGGGTGACGACCTATCTGGTCGAGTCACCGAGCGGGCCGTCGCGCAAGTACTACGCGCTGACGGCGGCCGGGCGGCAGAGCCTGGTCGAGATGCAGGCCGAGTGGCAGGAGTTCGTCAGCGAAGTCAACAGCGTGCTGGCGCCGCACGCGGCGAACGACGCGCAGCGCGCCAGACAGAACAATCCGCAGGGAGAGGTGTGATGAATCAGCAGACGTTCATGCAGCAACTGGAGGCGGCGCTGGCCGGGCTGCCGACCGCCGAGAGGCAGGAGATCCTCGCCGACTACGCGGAGTATTTCGGCGACGCGCTGGCCGATGGCCGCAGCGAGGAGGAGGTGGCCGCGTCGCTCGGCGACCCGCAGCGCCTGGCCCGCGAGCTGCAGGCGAAGGCGCGGCTGCAGGCGTGGGAGTCGCGCCGCTCGGTCGGCAATCTGTTCGGCGTGGTTGGTGCCATGGCGGGGCTGGGCGTGCTCAACTTCGTGCTGGCGATCCCGTTCATGGTCTATCTGGGTGTGTTGACGCTCGGTTTCGTGGTGTCGGGTTCGCTGCTGTTCGCTGGGGTGCTGTTGACCGGGCTATGGGTCAGCAACAGCCTGTTCGGCTGGCCGACGATCGAGCCTATCCTGTTCAACCAGGGCGCCGGCCCGGCGCTGATCGTCGGTGCACCAAATAGCGGCCGGCCGCTGGTCAACATCCAGGGCGGGCAGGGCGACAAGGTAGTGATCCTCCGCGACCCGAGCACCGGCAAGACGCTGGTCGAGGCGTCCGGCGCCGACGGTTCGGTGCGGCTGGAGCGCAGCGCAGACGGCTCGGTCAGCCGGCTGCAGTTGTCCGGCGAGGACGGCGTGGTCGAGCTGCAGGGGCTGGGCGGGATTTCCGACCGCTCGGCGCTGTTGATGACCGGCCTGGGGCTGCTGCTGGCCGGCGGGGTCGGCCTGCTGATCGTGGTGGTGCTGGCGCGGGCGACCTGGCGGGCGCTGGCGCGCTTCGGTCGTTACCAGCTGGCGCTGCTGTCGGGCGAGCGCGACGGTTTGGCGCGGGCCTGACAGGGCAAGGTTGGCCGAAGCAGGGCGGTTTCGGCCAAGCTTGGCGCCGTGATGGCCGCCGTTCGTCGGCGGCTTGATCGAGGCCGAATGACAAGCCGGCAATCTGCCGGGATGTCGCTTGACACGAAGCTAAAACCGGCTTGCCATTCGGCCGGCCAGCCACGATAATCCGGCCAACATGCAGGAGAGAGCCGCCTTTTCTCGAAGGAATAGGCGGCCGCCGAAGGCGCAAGCGCACCCGCAATCGCTCAGGCAAAAGGACTGTATGGGACCCGGTGGCCATTCGGCCGACCGACCAAACTCTGGAGAGCGGCGCGTGGCAACACGGCGCCCACCGAAGGGGCTAAGGGTGGCGAGCGCCACCTGAAAATCTCAGGTGGCCAAGGACAGAGGGGTGTGTTGAGGGAAACGCACGCACCCATAGGCTGCCCAAGGATCTGCCCCGATGACACAAGCACCCCGCTGTACCCCGTTGTTCCAGTCGCACGTCGATGCCGGCGCCAAGATCGTCGAATTCGCCGGCTGGTCTATGCCTATCCATTACGGCTCCCAACTCAAAGAACATGAAATCGTCCGTAGCGACGCTGGCATGTTCGACGTCTCGCACATGGTGGTGCTCGACATCACTGGCTCCGACGCGCGCGACTGGCTGCGCGGCTTGCTCGCCAACGACGTCGCCAAGCTCGGCTTCGTCGGCAAGGCGCTCTATTCCGGCATGCTCAATGAACAGGGCGGCGTGATCGACGACCTGATCGTCTACCTGGCCGAACACGGCTACCGCATGGTGGTCAACGCCGGCACCCGCGACAAGGACATCGCCTGGCTGAAAGAGACCAGCGAAGGCCGCGACGTGACGCTTACCGTGCGCGACGACCTGGCGATGCTGGCGGTGCAGGGCCCGAACGCGATCGACAAGGTCTGCGCGGTGAACCCCGACTGGGCCGAACAGATCCGTGGCCTGAAGGTATTCCAGGGCCTGCCGTTCGGTGAATGGTTCGTCGCCCGCACTGGTTACACCGGCGAAGACGGCCTGGAAATCATGATCCCGGCCAATGAGGCGCCGGGCTTCTTCACCGCCTTGATCGGTGCCGGTGTCGCCCCGGCCGGCCTAGGCGCCCGCGACACGCTGCGCCTCGAGGCCGGCATGAACCTGTACGGCCACGATATGGACGAAGGCGTCTCGCCGCTCGAAGCCGGCATGGGCTGGACGGTGGCGTGGGAACCTCTTGATCGCGACTTCATCGGCCGCAAGGCGCTGGAAGCGCAGAAGGCCGCCGGCGTGGCGATGAAGCAGGTCGGCCTGGTGATGGAAAGCCGCGGCGTGCTGCGCGAAGGGATGCGCGTAGTGGTGGATGGCGCCGGCGAAGGCGTGATCACCAGCGGCACCTTCTCGCCGACGCTGAAGCTGTCGATCGCGATCGCCCGCGTGCCGAAGGCGACCGGCGATGTCGCCGCGGTCGATCTGCGTGGTACGCTGACGCCGGTGCGTGTCGTCAAGTTGCCGTTCGTGCGCAACGGCAAAAAAGTCTACGAATAATCCCGATCGAACCGAGGTTGGCCGAACACCGCAGGAAACCTTGAAAAACCGCCGTGAGGCAGGCTTTTCAAGGTTGCCGGATTCGGTCGGACCGTTCCGTCATCTTGAGAGAGAGAGAAACTATCCATGAGCCAGATCCCCGCCGAACTGAAATACGTCGAAAGCCACGAGTGGCTGCGTCTCGAAGCTGACGGCACCGTGACCGTCGGCATCACCCACCACGCGCAGGAGCTGCTCGGCGACGTGGTGTTCGTCGAGTTGCCGAAGGTCGGCGCCTCGCTCGCCCGCGACGAGCAGGCCGGCGTGGTCGAGTCGGTGAAGGCCGCCTCGGACGTGTACTGTCCGATCGCCGGTGAAGTCGTGGCCGTCAACGAAGGCCTGGAAGCCGCGCCGGAGCAGGCCAACGAAGCGCCGTACGGCAATGGCTGGTTCTTCCAGATCAAGCCGGCCAACGTCGCCGACCTGGACGGCCTGTGGACCGCCGAACAGTACGCCAAGGAAATCGGCGCCTGAGCCAGATTTAGTCAAACGCCCTGTGTCCGCACGGGGCGTTTTGCCATGTTGTTGGAGTGGCTGAGACACCGGTTTCGTAGACCTGGTTTGCTCGCCCTCTGGAATCACCGGACGCACGCACCATGACGCTCTCTGAACTGTTTAATCACAACGAATTCGTATCGCGCCACATCGGCATCGACGACGCCGACGCGGCCGCGATGTTGGCCGAACTGGGCCTGAAAACCCGCGCCGAACTGGTCGACCAGACCCTGCCGGCCGACATCCGCTTCGGCAAGAAGCTGGCGCTGCCGGACGCGCTGTCCGAGATCGAGTCGCTGGCCAAGCTCAAAGCCATCGCCAGGAAGAACACCGTCAACAAGTCGTACATCGGCCTCGGTTACCACCCGACCCGCCTGCCGACCGTGATCCTGCGCAATGTGCTGGAAAACCCGGGCTGGTACACCGCCTACACCCCGTACCAGGCCGAGATCGCGCAGGGCCGCCTGGAAGCGCTGCTGAACTTCCAGCAGATGGTGATCGACCTGACCGGCCTGGACGTCGCCAACGCCTCCATGCTCGACGAGGCCACCGCCGCCGCCGAGGCGATGGCAATGGCGCGCCGCGTGTCCAAGACGAAGTCCAACCAGTTCTTCGTCGACAGCCGCGTGCTGCCGCAGTCGCTCGACGTGATCAAGACCCGCGCCGCGCACTTCGGCTTCGAGCTGGTGCTGGGCCACCCGGAAGAGGCCGGCAACGGTGACTACTTCGGCGCGATCTTCCAGTACCCGGGCGAAGCGGGCGATCTGGTCGACCTGACCCCGCACATCGCCGCCGCCAAGGCGCGCGGCGCGGTGGCGATCGTCGCCGCCGACATCATGGCGATGGTGCTGCTCAAATCGCCGGCCGAGATGGGCGCCGACGTGGCGGTGGGCCTGACCCAGCGCTTCGGCGTGCCGATGGGCTTCGGCGGCCCGCACGCGGCCTACTTTGCGTTCAAGGACGAGATGAAGCGCTCGGCGCCGGGCCGCATCATCGGCGTGTCGGTCGACGCCAAGGGCCGGCCGGCGCTGCGCATGGCGCTGCAGACCCGCGAACAGCACATCCGCCGCGAGAAGGCCAACTCGAACATCTGCACCTCCCAGGTGCTGCTGGCCAATATCGCCGGCTTCTACGCCGTCTATCACGGCGCCGCCGGCGTGAAGCGCATCGCCGAGCGCATCCACCGCCTGGCCGCGATCTTCGCGCACGCGGTGAAGAATGCCGGCTTCAAGCTGGCGTACCACCGCTTCTTCGACACCGTGCAGGTCGAGCTGGGCGCCAAGGTCGACAAGGTCTACAACGACGCGATCGCCGCCGGCTATAACCTGCGTCGCGTCAACGGCAGCGTGCTCGGCGTCGCGTTCCACGAGCAGGCGACCGAGGCGGACCTGATCAAGCTGATCGAACTCGTCACCGGTGCCCCGGCCAATCTGCCGGCGCTCGAGCAGTCGGTGCGCGATGACGCGTTCCTCGCCGGCCTGCGCCGCGAGAGCGCGATCCTGACGCACCCGGTGTTCAACACGCACCACAGCGAGCACGAGATGCTGCGCTACCTGAAGAAGCTCGAGAACAAGGACCTGGCGCTGAATCACTCGATGATCTCGCTCGGCTCCTGCACAATGAAGCTGAACGCGACCAGCGAGATGCTGCCGATCACCTGGCCGGAATTCTCCGAGATCCACCCGTTCGCGCCGCGCGAGCAGACGGTCGGCTACCTGGAAATGATCGACGGCCTGGCCGAGCAGCTGAAGGCGATCACCGGCTTCGACGCGATCTCGATGCAGCCGAACTCCGGCGCGCAGGGCGAGTACGCCGGCCTGCTGGCGATCCGCCGCTACCACGACAGCCGCGGCGAGAGCCAGCGCGACGTCTGCCTGATCCCGCGCTCGGCGCACGGCACCAACCCGGCCACCGCGCAGATGATGATGATGCGGGTGGTGGTGGTCGACTGCGACGACGCCGGCAACATCGACATCGCCGACCTGAAGGCGAAGACCGAGGAGCACGCCGCGGATCTGGCCGCGCTGATGCTGACCTACCCGTCGACGCACGGCGTGTTCGAGGAGGCGGTGCGCGAGATCTGCGACCTGGTGCACAGCCACGGCGGCCAGGTGTACATGGACGGTGCCAACCTGAACGCGCAGGTCGGCCTGTGCCGTCCGGCCGACATCGGCGCCGACGTGTCGCACATGAACCTGCACAAGACCTTCTGCATCCCGCACGGCGGCGGCGGCCCGGGCATGGGCCCGATCGGCCTGAAGGCGCATCTGGCGCCGTTCATGGCCAACCACGTGGTCGCCGAAGTGCCGGGCGCGCAGCCGGGCGAGGGCGCGGTGTCGGCCGCGCCGTTCGGCTCGGCGTCGATCCTGCCGATCTCGTGGATGTACATCACGATGATGGGCGCCGACGGTATGCGCGAGGCGACCGAGGCGGCGCTTCTCAACGCCAACTACATCGCCACCAAGCTCGCCGGCCATTACTCGGTGCTGTACACCGGCAAGAACGGCCGCGTCGCGCACGAGTGCATCATCGACCTGCGCCCGCTGAAGGCATCGTCGGGCATCACCGAGGTCGACATCGCCAAGCGCCTGATGGACTACGGCTTCCATGCGCCGACGATGAGCTTCCCGGTGCCGGGCACGCTGATGATCGAGCCGACCGAGTCGGAGTCGAAGGTCGAGCTTGACCGCTTCATCGCCGCGATGATTGCGATCCGCGCGGAGGTCGCCAAGGTCGAACAGGGCGTGTGGCCGGCGGACGACAACCCGCTGAAGAACGCGCCGCACATCCAGGCCGACGTGATCCACGGCGAGTGGAACCGCGCGTACAGCCGCGAGGAGGCGGTGTTCCCGCTGCCGTACGTGGCCGAGAACAAGTTCTGGCCGTCGGTGAACCGCATCGACGACGTGTACGGCGACCGCAACCTGGTGTGCAGCTGCCCGAGTACTGACGCGTATCTGTAAGAACCGGCCCTCAAAGTTACTGCGCGGACGTGATCTCGGGTTGGGCGGTGCTCGGAATCCTCATGTACTCCATGTACATTCCGGTTCCTGCGCTCCGTCCGCCCCTCGCTGACGCCCGCTCGCTACACTTTGAGGACAGGTTCTACGCATTCGGCCAACTCGGCACGGCAAAACGGCTCCCTTTGGGGAGCCGTTTTTTTGCGTCGTGGCGGAACGCTCAGTGTTTGATCATCACATGGCGCGCCACGCTGTAGTCCTCCATCGCGTACACCGACATGTCCTTACCGTAGCCCGACTGCTTCAGTCCGCCATGCGGCATTTCCGAGACCAGCATGAAGTGGGTGTTGATCCAGCAGCAGCCGTACTGCAGCTGCGCCGACACCTGCATCGCTTGGCCGAGATGGCTGGTCCAGACGCTGGACGCGAGGCCGTAGTCGCTGTCGTTGGCGAGCCGGATCGCCTCGTCGGCGTCGCGAAATGGCGTGACGCTGACCACCGGGCCGAACACCTCGCGTTGCACGACTTCGTCCTGCTGCCGTGCGCCGGCCAGCAGCGTCGGCGCGAAGAAGAAGCCGGGGCTGGTGAGGCGGCTGCCGCCGCTGACGCACTGGATGTGCGCGAGGGAGCGGGCGCGCTCGACGTAGCCTTCGACCCGCGCCAGATGCTCGGCGCTGATCAGCGGCCCCATCTCCACGCCGTCGTCGCGCTGCGCGCCGACCCTGATCGACGACACCGCGGCGGACAGGTCGGCGACGAAGCACTCGTACACGCCCTGCTGCACGTAGATCCGGCAGGCGGCGGTGCAGTCCTGGCCGGCGTTGTAGAAGCCGAACGCGCGGATCGCGTCGATCGCGGCGGGCAGGTCGGCGTCGTCGAACACGATCACCGGCGCCTTGCCGCCGAGTTCCAGGTGGGTGCGCTTCATCGTCGCGACCGCCGCCTCGATCACCTTGCGGCCGGTGGCTGGGCTGCCGGTGATCGAGATCATCCGTACCCGCGCATCGTTGATCAGCGGGCTGCCGACGCTCTGCCCGCGGCCGTGCACGATGTTGACCACGCCGGGTGGCACGCTTTCGGCCAACCATTCGGCCAGCTGCAGCGTGGTCAGCGGCGTCAGCTCGGACGGCTTCAGCACCACGGTGTTGCCGGCCGCCAGCGCCGGGCCGAGCTTCCACGCCGCCATCATCAGCGGGTAGTTCCATGGCGCGATTGATGCGACCACGCCGATCGGGTCGCGGCGGATCAGGCTGGTGTGGCCGGGCAGGTATTCGCCGGCGGCCGAGCCGGTTGGGCAGCGCGCCGCGCCGGCGAAGAAGCGGAACACGTCGGCGATCGCCGGGATCTCGTCGCCGAGCGCCGCCGCGTACGGCTTGCCGCAGTTGAGCGACTCAAGGCCGGCGAGCAGTTCGGCGTTCGCCTCGATCCGGTCGGCCAGCTGCAACAGCAGCGCGGCGCGATCCTTCGGCGCGCTTAGCCGCCAGGTGGGAAATGCCGCCTCGGCGGCGGCCACTGCGGACGCGACCTGCTGCTCGTCCGCTTCGGCGATGGTGAGGATCTCCTCGCCGCTGGCCGGATTTAGCACCGGCGTCGCTGCGCCGTGGCCCTCGACCAGCTGGCCGTTGATCAGCATTGCATTGGCAAATGGCATGGCAGTTCCTTTCGGTTCGGGGCCGGCTACTTGCCCGCGCCGGCGGTGTCGGTGGTGTCTCGGGTAAGGAAGTACGCGGCGAGGATGGGCAGGCTGGTGAACAGCATCACCATGATCGCGACCACATTGGTGATCGGCACGTCGCGCGGCCGGCCCAACTGGTTGAGCAGCCAGATCGGCAGGGTCTTCTCGTGGCCGGCGGTGAAGGTGGTGACGATGATCTCGTCGAACGATAGCGCAAACGCCAGCATGCCGCCGGCGAGCAGGGCGGTGGCGATATTCGGTAGCACCACGTGGCGGAAGGTCTGCAGGCTGTCGGCACCGAGGTCCATCGACGCCTCGAGCTGCGACGGCGGCATCCGGCGCAGCCGCGCGATCACGTTGTTGTAGACGATCACCACGCAGAAGGTGGCGTGGCCGATCACGATGGTGAATACGCCCGGCGTCAGGTCGGCGCTGCGGAACGCGGCGAGCAGCGAGATGCCGGTGATGATGCCGGGCAGCGCGATCGGCAGGATCAACAGCAGCGTGATGCCCTCCTTGCCGAAGAAGTGGCGCCGGTACAGGGCGCCTGCCGCCATGCTGCCGAGCAGTAGCGCGAGCGCAGTGGCGATCAGCGCGACCTTGGCCGACAGCCAGGCGGCGGCGAAGATGTCGTCGCGCGCCCAGGCGTCGGCGAACCAGTGCAGCGTGAAGCCCTGCAGCGGGAAGGAGAACGCGCTCTCCTCGGTGTTGAATGCGTAGGCGATGATCACCGCGATCGGGAAGTGCAGGAACAGCAGGCCGCCGTAGGCGGCGAGCCGCAGCAGCCAGGGCGCGCGCGGCGCGGCGTCGTCAGAGCGCATCGAAAGCCCCCATCCGTTTCGCCCAGGCCAGATACAGCCCGACCAGCACGATCGGCACCACGGTGAACGCCGCGGCGAGCGGGATGTTGCCGACCGAGCCCTGCATCGTGTAGACCATCGTGCCGATGTAGAGGCCGCTCGGCCCGACCAGCTGCGGGATGATGTAGTCGCCGAGCGTCAGCGAGAAGGTGAAGATTGAGCCTGCGACCACGCCCGGTATCGCCATCGGCAGCACCACGAGCCGGAAGGTCTGCGCCGGCCGGGCACCGAGGTCGGCCGACGCGGCGAGCAGGTTGTCCGGCACCCGCTCCAGCGCCGCCTGGATCGGCAGGATCATGAACGGCAGCCAGATATAGCTGAACACCAGGAAGCGGCCGAAGTGGGAGGTGGCGAGCGTGGTGCCACCGACGCCGGGCAAGGTCAGTAGCGCGTCGTACAGCGGCACGAGGCCGAGCCGCTGGATGAACCACCAGGCGATGCCGCCCTTGGCCAGCACCACCGTCCAGGCGTACACCTTGACGATGTAGCTCGCCCACATCGGCAGCATCACCGCCACGTAGAAGAAGCCCTTCTCCCAGCCGCGCGCGTAGCGCGCCATATAGTAGGCGATCGGAAACGCCGTGATCGCGCAGGCCAGCGTCACCGCGACGGCCATCGAGAGGGTGCGCAGCACGATGTCGAGGTTGGCCGAATCGAACAGCGCGCGGTAGTTGGCCAGCGTCCACTCCGGGGTGACCGCCATCGTGAAGTCGTCGAAGGTGTAGACGCTCTGCAGCAACAGCGCCAGCAGCGCGCCGAGGTAGACGACCAGGAACCACGCCAGCGGCGGGCCGAGCAGCAGCGCCAGCCATAGCGTCGGGCGACGGTAGAGCGCGCCGAGCAGCGTGCGCACCGGCTGGCGGGTGGTGGGCTGCAGCGACGCGGTCATTATGGGCTCCTAGCGCTCGAACCAGTGCATCGCGCTGGCCGGCCAGCTAAGCGTGACGCTGTCGCCGGGCTGCAGGCGGTCGACGCGCGGTGGGTAGCTCGGCAGCGTGGCGGTCAGCCGCTGGCCGGCGTCCAGATCGACCTCGAGCTTGTGCTGCGCGCCGAGGAACTGCCGGTCGCGCAGCCGCCCGGCTACGCGGATGTCGTCCGGTGCGGCGTCGCTGGCGAGGCCGATGCGTTCCGGCCGCACCGAAAACGCCTGGGCGCGCCCGGTCAGCCGTTCGGCCAACTCGGCGTCGATCAGGTTGCTGGTGCCGACGAAGTCGGCGACGAAGCGGGTGGCCGGCTCGGCGTACAGCCGCTCCGGCGTGTCGAGCTGTTCGATCCGGCCGCTGGCGAACACCGCCACCCGGTCGGACATCGACAGCGCCTCGCTCTGGTCGTGGGTGACGAACACGAAGGTGATGCCCAACTGCTTCTGCAGTGCCTTCAGCTCGCCCTGCATCTGTTCGCGCAGCTTCAGGTCGAGCGCGCCGAGCGGTTCATCGAGCAGCAGCACTCGCGGCCGGTTGACGATGGCGCGCGCCAGCGCCACCCGTTGGCGTTGCCCACCGGACAGCTGGCCGGGCTTGCGCGCGCCGAAGTCGCCGAGTGCGACCAGCTCGAGCGCCTCGCGGGCGCGCCGCTCGCGCTCGCCGCGGCCAACGCCCTTCACCCGCAGGCCGTAGCCGACGTTGTCGAGCACATTCAGAAATGGGAACAGCGCGTAGTCCTGGAATACCGTGTTGACGTCGCGCTCGTAGGGCGGGGTGCCGGTGGCGTCCTGGTCGTGGATCAGGATGCGGCCGCTGCTCGGCAGATCGAAGCCGGCGATCAACCTGAGACAAGTGGTCTTGCCCGAGCCGGACGGCCCGAGCATCGAAAAGAACTCCCCCTCGCGGATGGCCAGCGATACCGCATCGACCGCGCGCACGTTGCCATACACCCGGCTGACCTGCTCGAATTGCACTGCCGTGTCCATGCGTCCCCCTGGACTGATCGTGCGGCATCGCCCCGGCTCTGGAACGCCGGGGTCTAGTCGTTATGTTGGCCGAACCGGCTTACTTGCCGCCCATGATCGCGATGTAGTCGCGGGTCCAGACGCTGTACGGCACGCAGCTGCCCTGGCTCGCGCACTTGGCCTGCGGGGTCTTCCAGAAGCGCACCTGGGTGAAGCGCTCGAAGCCGTTGCTCTGGCAGAAGTTGCTGCCGCCGGGTGCGGCGCTCTTACAGGCGGCGGGCACCACCGGGTTGGCGCCGAACCATTCGGACAGCGCCGACTGCAGTTTCGGGTTGAGCGAGTGCTCCAGCCACTTGTAGGCGCAGCTCGGGTGCTTGGCGTCGGCGTGCATCATCGTGGTGTCGGCCCAGCCGGTGGACCCTTCCTTCGGGATAACCGACGCGATCGGCTGCTTCTCGCCCTTGAGCGCGTTCACCTGATAGGGCCAGGAGCTCGACGCGGCCACGCCCTCGTTCTTGAAGTCGTTCATCTGCACCGTCACGTCGTGCCAGTAGCGGTGCTTCAGCTGGTACTGCTGGCGCAACAGCACCAGCGCGGCGGCGTACTGCTTGTCGTTCAGTTCGTACGGGTCCTTGATGCCGAGCGCCGGGTTCTTGCTCATCAGATACAGAGCGGCGTCGGCGATGTAGATCGGCCCGTCATAGGCCTGGATGCGGCCCTTGTTCGGCTTGCCGTCGGGCAGGTTCTGCGGCTCGAACACCACCGACCAGCTGCTCGGCGGGCTCTTGAACACCTGGGTGTTGTACATCAGCACGTTCGGTCCCCACTGGTAGGGCACGCCGAAGGTCTGGCCGTTGACGTAGTACCACGGTGCCTTCTGCAGCCGCGGGTCGATGTTCTTGAAGCTGGGGATCAGCGTGGTGTTGATCGGCTGCACCTTCTTGCCATAGACGAGGCGCAGGCTGGCGTCACCGGAGGCGGTCACCAGGTCGTAGCCACCCTGGTTCATCAGCGCGACCATCTCGTCCGAGGTAGCGGCGGTCTTCACGTTGACCTTACAGCCGGTCTGCTTTTCGAAGTCGGTGACCCAGTCGTACTTCTTGTCGCTGTCACCGCGCTCAATGTAGCCCGGCCAAGCAATGATGTCGAGCCGCCCTTCGGGGGCGCCGAGCTTGGTCGGTGGCGCGGCGAGCGCGGTGCTACAGCAAACGGCGAGTGAAATGGACAGCAGCGGTGTGGTGGCTCTCACGGTCTGGCTCCTCTCTCGATCGGGCGGCGAAGGTCGGCCGAACGGCGGCCTTCTTATCGTTGGGGGGGGTATTCGTTCAAGTTATTGGCGATATCGGCCGCTAATTCAAATCGGGTAACGGCGTGGCTTCGGGCCGGCTTGGCGTTTTTCTGACTTTAGGGTGCTGAAGAGCGGGGTAGGCTGAACGGGCACACCCGCCGTTTGCGAAAGAGCTTGGCCGGCGCAATATGGTCGTCGTTGCAGGGGTGGGCAAGGCCGGTGGCATAATGTAATGTAAGTGCTTTCTAACTCTTTACGCCTTCCTGCCGTCATGCCAGACCTGCCTCGCCGTACCCAGCAAAGCCGCCGCGAAGGCACTATCGCCAAGCTGATCGACGCCGCCGAAGCCTGTTTCGTCGAGGTCGGCTTCAGCCAGGCGGGCGTCCAGATGATCTGCGACCGCGCCGGGGTGTCGCAGGGGGCGCTGTTCCGTCACTTCAAGACCAAGAACGACCTGGTCGCCGCGCTGGCGGTGAAGTTGGTCGACGAGTTGTTCGCGACCGCGCGGGCGGAGCTCACCAAGGCGCGCAACCCCGACGAGGCGGTGGCGATCCTGGCCGAACTGCTGTGCTACTCGGACAAGGAGGCGGTGCTGTTCGAGATCTTCCTGGCGATCCGCTACTCGGACGAATTGCGCGAGCGGCTGTCCGGCATCGGCATGGATTATCGCGACCGCTTCCTCGAGCTGATGGACACGCTGATGCCGGGCGCGCTCGACGACGAGCAGGGCCGTGGGCTGGTGTATTCGCTGATCTCGCTGTTCCACGGCATGGCGTTCTTCCATTTCAGCGCCGGCGGCGAGCGCCGTGCGCCGGCCGACCCGAGCCGGCTCGCCTGGATCAGCCGGCAGATTCACGAACAGCTGGCGCGCAACCAGCAGGGCTGAGGGATTCGGCCAACGTTGGCGGTTCGCTAGACAAAGGGCTACCTTCGGGTAGCCCTTTGTCGTCGCGCTGACGGATTCCTAGGCATTGGGAGTCATGTCGACGCCCACCACCTTCACGTTGTGGTCGGTGCGGCGGCGTTGTAGAGTCGCCGCCATGCGGGCGAGATGCCGCCCTGTTTTGGTCGGGAGAGAAGGAATGATCAGCGAAACCATCAATATCGTCGGCGCCGGCCGCTTGGGGCAGAGCCTAGGCCGGCTGCTGGCCGACTCGGGCCGTTACCGGATCGCCGGCGTGCTGTCGGCGCATCCGGCGTCGGCGGCGCGGGCGGTGGCGTTCATCGGCCAGGGCGAGGTGGTCACCGCCATCGCCGCGCTGCCGGTGGCGGATTACACGCTGCTGTCGGTGCCGGACGGCGCGATCGCCGAGGTGGCGCACGCGCTGGCGCGCGACGGCCGGTTCGGCGCGGACTCGCTGGTGTTTCACGCCAGCGGCGCCGGCGAACTGGACCTGCTGGCGGCGCTGGCCGAAGGCGGTGTCGCCACCGGCGGCCTGCACCCCGCGTTCTCGTTCGCCGAGCCGGCGCGGGCGGTGGCCGGTTTTGCCGGCACGCCGTGTGCGCTCGACGGCGGCGAGGCGGCCTGCGCGCGGCTCGCCCACCTGGCCGACGCGATCGGCGGCCGGCCGTTTCGGCTGGCCGTCGGCGGCAAGGCGGCCTACCATGCGGCCCTGTCGGTGGCGTCGAACTACCTGGTGACGCTGACCGAGCTGGCCGGCCAGCTGGCACGCCAGGCCGGGGTGCCGGACGAGGAGGTCGCCGGGCTGATCGGCCCCTTGATGCGCCAGACGCTCGACAACGCACTGGTACTCGGGCCGGCCGCGGCGTTGACCGGGCCGATCGTGCGCGGCGACGCCGGCACGGTGGCACGGCACCTGGCGGTGCTGGCCGACGATGCGCAAGCGGTCTACCGGCGGCTCGGCGAGCGTACCGTCGAGCTGGCCGGTTCGCGGCTCGACGCTACCCAACGGGCGACGCTGTTGGGCGTGTTGCAAAACGGTGTCGTCGGCTAGCGAGCTTGGCCGAAGCACTGTGAGGCGTCGGCCAAGCTTTGCTCGCCCTAGGGCGGAAACACAAACCCCACGTCGCGGCGTGGGGTTGTCGTTTCCGGGATGGCTGTTTACAGCTCCGGCACGTTGAACACCTGGCGCAGATAGGCGAGGAAGGTCTCGTCGCGGCACATCGACTTGCCCGGGCTGTCGGACAGCTTGGCGACCGGCTGGCCGTTGCAGCTGACCAGCTTCATCACGATCTGCAGCGGCTCCAGCCCCATGTCGTTGCTCAGGTTGGTGCCGATGCCGAAGCTGGTCTGGATCCGTCCGTCGAAGTGGCGGTACAGCTCGATCGCCTTGTCGATGTCGAGGCCGTCGCTGAAGGTCAGCATCTTGGTGATCGGGTCGATGCGCAGCGTCTTGTAGTGACGGATTGCCTTCTCGCCCCAGTCGAACGGGTCGCCGCTGTCGTGGCGCAGGCCGTCGAACAGCTTGGCGAAGTACAGGTCGAAGTCGCGCAGGAACGCGTCCATGCCGACCACATCGGTCAGCGCGATGCCCAGGTCGCCGCGGTACTCCTGCACCCACGCCTCCAGCGCGGCCTTCTGGAAGTCGCGCAGCCGCACGCCGAGCCCTTGATAGGCCTGCATGAACTCGTGCGCCATCGTGCCGATCGGCGTGACGCCGAGTTTCCAGGCGAGGTAGACGTTGCTGGTGCCGCGGAAGATGGCCGGCACGGCCGCGTGCAGCTGGGCGACCAGCTGGTGGTGCCAGTGGCGGCTGAAGCGGCGTCGGGTGCCGAAATCGGCGAGCAACAGCGGCCCGTTGTGCCGGTGGACCTGTTCCGCCTCGAACTTGAGCAGCCGGGCGATCTTGTCGGTGAGGCGGCTCTGGCCTTCCTGCAGCACCTCCGGTGTCGACAGCCGCTGGAAGTACAGCTCGTTGACGGTCGCCAACACGAAGATCTCGAAGAACATCGCCTGTACCAGTGGCCCCTGCACCCGGATGTCCAGCCCGCCGTCGGCGGCGATCGTCACCGTGATGAAGCGGCGCTGCAGGTGAAACAGCTCCAGGTAGTCGACGAAGTCGGACTTGATGTAGCGCAGCGTGCGCAGGTAGGCGAGCTCTTCCTGGCTGAAGTTGAGCTGGCAGAGCAGGTCGAGCTGTTCTTCCAGCTCTTCCTTCAGTTCGCCGAGTGGGTAGAGCGTCGTGTTGCGGCACTTGAACTCGTACTCGCCCCAGGCTTGCGGGAACTGGTGCAGCACCACCTGCAGCATGGTGAACTTGTACAGGTCGGTGTCGAGCAGCGAGGTGATGATATGGCGACTATGGGTCTTCATCGCCTGATTATATGCCGAGGTGGGGTAGCGGCCGCGAGCAAAAGCGGCTCGACAGCTATAAGGGAGGGGCGCGCGCCGGGCGCTATCGACGGCGCGCGCCCGGGAAAAGGCTGATCGACGCTCAGCCGGCGAAGAGCACGAAGATCGCCGGGCGCTTGTGCAGGTCCGGCGCCGGGGTCGGCCAGTCGGCGACGCGGCGGCTGACGATGGTCTGGCTCGGCAGGTTCAGGTCGCAGGCGACCGCCAGCCGGGTGCTTGGCGCCAGCACCTCGCGACATTGCGCCAAGAGCGCGTTGTTGCGGTACGGCGTCTCAATGAACAACTGGGTCTCGTTTTCCTGGCGCGAGCGCGCCTCCAGGGCACGCAAGGCCTTGGCGCGCTCGGCCGTGTCGACCGGCAGATAGCCCTTGAACGCGAAGCTCTGGCCGTTGGCGCCGGACGCCATCAACGCCAAGAGGATCGACGACGGACCGATCAGGGGCTGCACCCGGTAGCCGTGCTCGTGCGCCAGCGCCACCAGCTGCGCCCCGGGGTCGGCCACCGCCGGGCAGCCGGCTTCCGATACCAGGCCGACATCAAAGCCTTCGGCCAACGGTTTGAGCAGCGCCGCCACGTCGGCGGCCGGGGTGTGCTCGTTCAGCGTCGCCATCGTCAGCTCGCGGATCGGCGTGGTCACCCCGAGCGCCTTCAGGTGGCGGCGCGCGGTCTTCTCTGCCTCGACGACGAAGTGGGTGATATGCAACACCTGCGCACGCTCGCCCTCGGGCAGCCACGGCGTGCTCTCGTCGCCGAGCGGGGTCGGAATCAGATAGAGAATGCCGGCCATTACAGAACCCCCACGCCTTCGTTGTTCAGCATCGTCACCAGCGCGAACAGCGGCAGGCCGATCAGCGCGTTCGGGTCGGTCGACTCGATCTTTTCGATCAGCGCGCCGCCGAGGCCCTCACTCTTGGCCGCGCCGGCGCAGTGGATCGCGTCCGGCTCCAGCTCGAAATAGCGGGCGATCTGTGCGTCGCTGAGGTGGCGCAGCGTGACGCGGGTGAGGTCGACGCCTTCCTGCAAATGGCCGGTCGCGCTGTTATACAAGGCCAGTGCGGTATGAAAGGTGACGGTGCGGCCGCGCATCCACTTGAGCATGGCGATGCCGTTTTCCACCGAGCCGGGCTTGCCGATCTGCTGCTCGTCGAGCAGCGCGACCTGGTCGGAACCGATCAGCAGTGCGTTCGGGAAGCGTTCGGCCAGCGATTGCGCCTTGGCGCGGGCGAGGCGCACGGCGGTGTCGAGGGCGGTTTCGCCGGCCAGCGCGGTTTCGTCGCATACCGGCGAAACCGCGTCGAACGGCAGGGCCAGACGCGACAGGATTTCGCGCCGGTAGATCGAAGTGGAGGCGAGCACGATCTGCATGGTGATGAGGGCTTGATTCTTTTGACAAAAACAAGCGGCGGATTATATCATCCGTCGTTTATGTCTAACCCGATTTTGATTGATCCCGTCGCGTTCGCCCGCGAAGGTCGTACTCGCACCGGCAGAATTGCCGTTGCCGAGCTCGACCCGCGCGTGCACGAGAGCCTTGCCGACACGAGCGGCGAGTGCGAATTCGTGCTGGTTGGCAGCGTGGACAGGCTCCGGCGCCCGCACCTGACGCTCACGGTCAACGCGACCCTGAATGTCCCGTGTCAGCGCTGTCTCGAAGCGATGACGGAAACGCTGCAAACGCGTGCCGACATCGTGCTGTTTTTCGATCAGGAAAAACTCGAGACAGCCGCGACCGAAGACGAGACGCTGGACGCCATCCTGGCCGAGCCGGAAATGGACGTGATCGCGCTGATCGAAGACGAAATCATTATGGGCTTGCCGTTTGCCCCGAAACACGAGGTATGCGGCACGGAAGCTCTGGAGCGCGCCAAGGCAGACAAACCTAACCCGTTTGCCGTGCTGGCCAAGCTCAAGAAATCCGCGTCCGAGTAACCCGTTTTACTGAATTTTTCAGGAGTCGACCATGGCTGTTCAACAGAACAAAAAGTCCCCGTCCAAGCGCGGCATGCACCGTGCCCACGATTTTCTCACCGCTCCGGCCCTGGCCAAAGAGCCGACCACCGGTGAAGCCCACCTGCGTCACCACATCAGCCCGAACGGCGTGTACCGTGGCCGCAAAGTGGTAAAAGCCAAGGGCGAGTAATCGCTTCTTAGTCGCTGTTTCCGTAACAACAAACCTTACCAGAACAACAGGTAGGTTCACTGCCGCAGGTGTTGATGACTATCACCGTAGCGGTTGATGCCATGGGCGGTGACGTTGGCCTCAAGGTCACCGTCCCGGCATCCATCCGATTTCTCCAAGAAAATCCCCACGTCCATCTGATCCTGGTCGGCGACGAAGCCGCAATCCGGGAGGAACTCGTGCGTCTGCGCGCGCCGCAACAGCGCATCCGTGTGCAGGCGGCGTCCGAGGTGGTGGGCATGGACGAGGCGCCGCAGTCGGCGCTGAAGAACAAAAAAGACTCGTCGATGCGCGTGGCGATCAACCTCGTCAAAGAGGGCCAGGCGCAAGCGGCGGTATCGGCCGGTAATACCGGCGCGCTGATGGCGACCGCCCGCTTCGTGCTGAAGACGATTCCGGGCATCGATCGCCCGGCGATCGCCAAGCTGATGCCGAACATGAAGGGCTTGAGCTGCGTGCTCGACCTGGGCGCCAACGTCGACAGCAGCCCCGAGCAGCTATTGCAGTTCGGCATCATGGGCGCCGAGCTGGTGTCCCGTGTGCTCGGCAAGGCCGACCCGACGGTCGGTTTGCTCAATATCGGCTCGGAAGACATCAAGGGCAACGAGACGGCCAAGCAGGCCTCCGAACTCTTCAAAGAATCCGAACTCAACTTCCACGGCAATGTCGAAGGTAACGATATCTATCAGGGTGCCGTCGATGTTATCGTGACCGATGGTTTCACCGGCAACGTGGCGCTGAAGGCCTCCGAGGGGCTGGCCAAGATGATCGCCACGTTCCTGCGCGAAGAATTCACCCGCAGCTGGTGGACCCGGTTGTGTGCGCTGGCAGCGATGCCGGTGCTCAATCGCTTCCGCGCACGTGTGGATACCCGCCGCTACAACGGCGCGAGCCTATTGGGCTTGCGCGGCATCGTGGTGAAGAGCCATGGCGGGGCCGACGTAACAGGATTCCGTTTCGCGCTGGCGCAGGCTTACGAGGAAGCCCGCTCCAACGTGATTGGTCATATTGCTGACCGGGTCGCTCACCAACTCGAAAACCTCAAGCGGCCCGAGTCCAGTCCAACCGAGTAAGACACCTATGGCCTACTCTCGCATTCTCGGCACCGGCAGCTACCTGCCCGAGACCGTGCTGACGAACGCGCAGCTTGCTGAACGCGTCGATACCAGCGACGAGTGGATCGTCAGCCGTACCGGCATCCACGCGCGACACATCGCCGCCGAGTCGGAGCTGACCAGCGACCTGGCGGTGCGTGCGGCGCAGGCTGCCATGCAGGACGCCGGTGTGACGCCGGACGAGATCGACATGGTCATCGTCGCCACCACCACCCCGGACATGGTGTTTCCGAGCACCGCCTGCATCGTGCAGGAAAAGCTCGGCATCCCCAGCTGCGCGGCATTCGACGTGCAGGCGGTGTGCGCCGGCTTCGTCTACGCGCTGGCCACCGCCAACGGCCACATCCTGAGCGGTGTGGCCAACAAGGTGCTGGTGATCGGCGCCGAGGTGATGACGCGCATTCTCGACTGGGAAGACCGCCGTACCTGCGTGCTGTTTGGCGACGGCGCCGGTGCCGTGGTACTTGGCCCGTCCGACGAGCCGGGCATCCTGCGCTCGAAGCTGGCCGCCGACGGTCGTCACCAGCACATCCTGAACGCCCCGGCGCAGATCGCCGGCGGCAAGATCCAGGGCATTCCGTATCTGCACATGGACGGCCCGGCAGTGTTCAAGTTCGCCGTCAAGGCGCTGTCCGACATCGCGACCAAGACGCTGGCCGAGGCGGGCATCGACAAGAGCGAACTCGACTGGCTGGTACCGCACCAGGCCAATGTGCGCATCATCGAGTCGACCGCCAAGCACCTCGGCCTGCCGATGGAGCGGGTGGTCGTGACCTTGCCCGAACAGGGCAATACCTCGGCCGCGTCGATCCCACTCGCGTTCGACGTCGCCGTGCGCGACGGTCGCATCCAGCGCGGCCAGACCGTGCTGCTCGAAGGCATCGGCGGCGGCATGACCTGGGGTGCGGTGCTGCTGCGCTTCTGATCTTTCTATTTCCTACACCTGACACGTCGTCCGTCGGCTTTTGCCTGACGGGCGGCGTGTCGTGGTATTGTGCTGCCGATTGCCAACAAGGAGACACCTGATGGCGTTTGCCTTTTTCTTTCCGGGC
The DNA here is from genome assembly GCF_055597485.1 of Crenobacter sp. CS_VA4. NCBI lineage: Bacteria > Pseudomonadati > Pseudomonadota > Betaproteobacteria > Neisseriales > Neisseriaceae > Crenobacter > Crenobacter sp. CS_VA4. Next base: position 50,611 of record NZ_JBVMAE010000003.1, on the reverse strand, counting down.
CAGGGTTCGCAGAGCCTCAATATGATGGACGGCTTTGACGGCCTGGCCGTGGTTCGCGACACCTTCGCCGAAGCGTCCGACGCGCTCGGCGACGACCTGTGGGCGATGCTCAAGGCCGACTCGGCCGACGCGATCAACGCCACCGTCAACACCCAGCCGCTGATGCTCGCCGCCGGCGTCGCCACCTGGCGCGCCTGGTTGGCCGAAGGCGGTGCCAAGCCTGCCGCGCTGGCCGGTCACAGCCTCGGCGAATACTCGGCGCTGGTCGCCGCCGGTGCGCTCGGCTTTGCCGACGCGGTGCGTCTGGTGCGCCTGCGCGCCCAGGCGATGCAGGACGCGGTGCCGGCCGGCACCGGCGCGATGGCCGCCATCCTCAACCTGTCCGACGACGACATCCGTGCCGCCTGCGTTGAAGCGGCGCAGGGTGAGGTGGTCGAGCCGGTCAACTTCAACTCGCCGGGCCAGGTGGTGATCGCCGGCGCCCGTGGCGCGGTCGAACGGGCGATGGAAATCTGCAAGGCGCGTGGGGCCAAGCGCGTGCTGCCGCTGCCGGTGTCGGTGCCGTCGCACTGCGCGCTGATGAAGCCGGCCGCCGACAAGCTGGCCGAAGCGCTGGTCGCAACCGTGATCAACACCCCGGTCATTCCTGTGCTGCACAATGCCGACGTCGCGAGCTACAGCGACGCGGACAAGATCCGCGACGCGCTGACCCGTCAGCTGTACAGCCCGGTACGCTGGACCGAGACGGTGCAGAAGCTCGCCGGCGACGGCATCCTGCTCGCCGCCGAGTGCGGCCCGGGCAAGGTGCTGGCCGGCTTAGCCCGCCGCATCGACGGCAACGTCAAGGCGTTCGCCCTGACCGACACCGCCGCGCTGGCCGCGGCGCGTGCCGAACTGTCCTGACCCCGATTCGCCGGTCTGGCCGGGCCATTTCGGCCAGGCCGGCTCAGTTTTCAAGGAGCAAGCATGTCTTTGCAAGGTAAAGTGGCGCTGGTGACCGGTGCGTCGCGCGGCATCGGTGCCGCGATCGCCGAACAACTGGCCGCCGAAGGGGCGATCGTGATCGGCACCGCCACGTCCGAGTCCGGCGCGGCCGCGATCAACGACCGTCTCGCCGCCAACGGCGGCGCCGGCCGGGTGCTGAACGTCACCGAAGAGGGCGCGATCGATGCGCTGATCGACGGCGTCGAGAAGGAATTCGGTCCGGTCGCCGTGCTGGTGAACAACGCCGGCATCACCCGCGACACGCTGCTGATGCGGATGAAGGACGAAGACTGGGATGCGATCATGGACACTAACCTGAAATCGGTGTTCAAGACCTCCAAGGCGGTGCTGCGCAGCATGATGAAGGCGCGCTTCGGCCGCATCATCAACATCGCCTCGGTGGTCGGCGTGATGGGCAACGCCGGTCAGACCAACTACGCGGCCGCCAAGGCCGGCATCATCGGCTTTACCAAGTCGATGGCGCGCGAGGTGGGCAGCCGCAACATCACCGTCAACTGCGTCGCGCCGGGTTTCATCGATACCGACATGACCCGCGCGCTGCCGGAAGCGCAGCGTGAGGCGCTGGTGCAACAGATCGCGCTGGGCCGCCTCGGTGAGGCCCGCGACATCGCCGACGCGGTGGTGTTTCTGGCCTCCGAGCGCGCCAACTATGTCACCGGCCAGACCTTGCACGTCAACGGCGGCATGCTGATGCCGTAATGCCGGCCGGCGGCGCCGACCGACAGGTGCGCCGCAGTGCTGAGATTAGGTAGGCTACTCTAATTTTTTTTAGTACAATTGCCGGGTTTGAATATCCCGAACATAGAAAGGTACTGGGTTACTCATGGAAAACATCGAACAGCGCGTCAAGAAAATCGTCGCCGAACAACTGGGTGTGAACGAAGCTGAAGTGAAGAACGAATCTTCGTTTGTCGACGATCTGGGCGCGGACTCGCTCGATACCGTTGAGCTGGTTATGGCACTGGAAGAAGAGTTCGAGTGCGAGATCCCGGACGAAGATGCGGAAAAAATCACTTCGGTTCAGCAAGCGATCGACTACGTGTCCGCTCACCTGAACAAGTAAGCTTTTTGCCGTCTGAAGGGACCTCTGCACGGAAGCGCCTGGCGCTTTACGCAGGGGTCCTTTTTGTTAGTAGCTTAGAAACGGGCGTTTGAATGCTCATCAGGCTGTCACCATTGGGTGTTACCGTTTCGAGCCATCGGGAGGCGTCTCCCGCCTTCACGGAGAAAGTCCCTTGTCCAAACGACGAGTAGTAGTAACCGGCCTCGGCCATGTGTCCCCGGTCGGCAACGACGTTGCCAGCGGCTGGGCCAATCTGTTGGCCGGCAAGTCCGGCATCGCCACCATCACCCGTTTCGACGCTAGCGACCTGGCGTGTCAGATCGCCGGTGAGGTGAAAGATTTCAATGTCGGCGACTACCTGGCGCCGAAAGAAGCACGCCGTATGGACGTGTTTATTCACTACGGTATCGCCGCGGCGCTGCAGGCCATCGCCGACGCCGGCCTCGACGACATCCCGGGCCTCGACAAGACCCGCGTCGGTGTCAATATCGGTTCCGGCATCGGCGGCCTGCCGCTGATCGAGGACACCGGCGTCGACCTGATCAACGGCGGTCCGCGCAAGATCGGCCCGTTCTTCATCCCGGGCTCGCTGATCAACCTGATCGCCGGCCACGTGACGATCATCAAGGGCTACCAGGGCCCGTCGTACGGCATCGTGTCGGCGTGCACCACCGGTGCCCACTGCATCGGCGATGCGGCACGCAACATCATGTACGGCGACACCGATATCATGGTGGCCGGTGGTGCCGAAGGCGCGATCTCGCGTCTGGGCATCGGCGGCTTTGCCGCGATGAAGGCGCTGTCGACCCGCAACGACGATCCGACGACCGCCTCGCGGCCGTGGGACAAGGGCCGCGACGGCTTCGTGATGGGCGAGGGCGCCGGCGTGCTGGTGCTCGAAGAGTACGAGCACGCCAAGAAGCGCGGCGCGATGATCTACGCCGAGCTGGTCGGTTTCGGCATGAGCTCGGACGCCTACCACATCACCGCACCGAGCGCCGAAGGCCCGGCGCGCGGCGTGGCCAATGCGCTGCGTGACGCCGGCGTGAACGCCGACGAAGTCGACTACGTGAACGCGCACGGCACCTCGACGCCGCTGGGCGACGCCAACGAAACCAACGCGCTGAAGCTGGCGTTCGGCGACCACGCCAAGAAGCTGGTGGTGAACTCGACCAAGTCGATGACCGGCCACCTCTTGGGCGGCGCCGGTGGCGTCGAGGCGGTGTACTCGGTTCTGGCGCTGCATAATCAGGTGTCGCCGCCGACCATCAACCTGAACGAGCAGGACATCGAAGGCGGTTGCGACCTCGACTACGTGGCGAACACCGCGCGCGAGATGCCGATCCGCGTGGCGATCTCCAACTCCTTCGGTTTCGGTGGTACCAACGGCACGCTGGTGTTCAAGCGCGTCTGATCCGTCACCGCTGCGTTGACAGGCAAAACCGCTGCGCTACACTCGCAGCGGTTTTCTTTTTTGTTACAACGGTTTCGGCCAACCCGGCACCGTTCATCTGACGCCACCATGCACTGTCAGCCACTCGCATCGATTCCGGACCTGTTGGCGCTGTACGCCGCCGACCGCTCCCGTTTCCCCTACCTGCTGCAATCGTCCGGCGACACCGGCTGGGACCTGCTGTTGGCGTTGCCGCGCGAGCGCCGTGTCTATCAGGCCGGCGACGAGGCCGCGTTCCTCGCCGACCTCGCCGCCTTGCCGCGTGAGGACGTCGCCAACCCGCACGGCCTGCCGTTCGTCGGCGGCTGGTTTGTCTACCTCGGTTACGATCTCTTGTCGGCGTTCGAGCCGACCGTGTCGGCGGCCATTCCCGACAGCTTCCCGCTCGCCGCGCTCGCTAGGGTGCCGGCGGCGGTGCTGGTCGACCGCGCGCGGCAGCAGGCCTGGCTGGTGGCCGAAACCGCCGCCGAGTTGGCCGAACTGACGCGCTGTGTCGAGAACACGCCCGAGTTCGTGCCGCAGCCGGTGAAGCTTGCCGCGCTAGAGGAAGACCCGCCCGAGTGGTACACCGACGCGGTGGTGAAACTCAAGCGCTACATCTACGAGGGCGACGTGTTCCAGGTGAACATCTCGCGCGGCTGGCGCGCCACCTTGGCCGACGGCATCGCCGCCGCCGACCTGTTCGCCGCGCTGCGCCGCGCCAACCCGGCGCCGTTCTCGGCGCTGGCGGATCTCGGCGACGCTCAGATCGTCAGCTCGTCGCCGGAGCGGCTGGTGCGGGTACGCGACGGCTGGGCCGACACCCGGCCGATCGCCGGCACCCATCCGCGCTCGACCGACCCGATTGAGGACGCCGCGTTGAAGCAGCGGCTGATCGACAGCAGCAAGGAGCGCGCCGAACACGTGATGCTGATCGACCTGGAACGCAACGATCTCGGACGGATCTCGCAGCCGGGCAGCGTCGAGGTCAACGAGCTGATGGCGGTGGCGAGCTACGCCTACGTGCACCACATCGAGTCGAACGTGCGCGGCCGCTTGCGCGACGGCGTCGACACCGCGCAGGTGTTCCGCGCGCTGTTCCCCGGCGGCACCATCACCGGCTGCCCGAAGGTACGCACCATGCAGATCATCCGCGAGCTGGAGAACAGCGCGCGACGCGCCTACACCGGCACGCTCGGCTACATCAACCGCGACGGCACGCTGGACAGCAATATCCTGATCCGCACCTTCATGCAGGAGGGCAGCCAGCTGCGCTTCCGTGCCGGCGGCGGCATCGTCGCCGACTCCGACCCCGAGCGCGAGCTCATGGAGACCCGCCACAAGGCGCGCGGCCTGCTGCGCGCGCTCGGCGTGCACGAATAGCCGCCAAGGACTACGCATGCTGATCAATGGAATGCCGGCCGATAGCATCTCGGCACTCGACCGCGGCCTTGCCTACGGCGATGGCCTGTACCGCACGGTCGAGCTGATCGACGGCAAGCCGCGACTGTGGCGCTGGCAGTGGCTGCGCCTGGTGGCCGATGCCGAGCGCCTGTTTCTGCCCTTGCCGGATGAAGCATTGCTGCTGGCCGAGCTGGAGCAGGTAGCACGCGGCATGCCCCGCGCAGTCGGCAAGATCACGCTGACGCGCGGCGTTGGTCAGCGCGGCTACGCGATGCCGAAGGAGGGCTTGCCGACCCGCATCGTCAGTGCCGCGCCGTGGATCGGCTACCCGGTCGAGCGGCTCGAACAGGGTATCAACCTGCGCCTTTGCAAGCTGCGCTTGGCGCGCCAGCCGCTGTTGGCCGGCATCAAGCACCTTAATCGCTTGGAGAACGTGCTGGCGCGCAGCGAATGGGACGACCCGGACATCCACGAGGGCCTGCTGCTCGACAGCAACGGCAATCTGATCGAGGCGACCATGTCCAACGTGTTCCTGCTGCAGCAAAGACGGCTGGTCACGCCAAGGCTGGACCAGGCCGGCGTCAGCGGTGCATTGCGCGCCTGGGTGTTCGAACGCGCGCCGAACTTGGGTCTCGAGGTGGAGGAGGCGGAGCTGGAATTGGGCGACCTGGTGGCGGCCGAGGCGGTACTGCTCACCAACAGTCTGATCGGCGTATGGCCGGTGGCAAAGCTGGTCGGCCTGGTTGGGCACACTTGGCACGATTTCAGCGTGGCGCAGCGATTGGCGCAGGCTTTGCAAAACGATTAGCCACGAAAGCTCTGCTTGGTCGGGAAAAATATATGGCAGACGCTTCTCTTCGGAGTCAGTCTGCCAAACCACCAGTAGGGCGGGTCTTTAGACCCGCGCATCATCGCAATAGCTACTGGGTGCGGGTCTCAAGACCCTCCCTGCAACTGGCAGGCCCCCGATCCGATTTTGTTGTGTCGGCTGTAGGGGGCCATCCCGCTGTTAAAAGCTTTCCTGACCCAACCCGCCCAGCCGCAATCCCTGCCGCATCTTCCGATATCCGAGCCAATACATTCCTGCTCCGGCTACGGTCAGCCCGATCTGCATCCAGAACATCGCCTGAGCCGGCGCATGCGCCAGTACCAGCCCACACAGGATCGGGCTCAGCGCGCTGCCGAGGTTGGCCAGGTTCTGCGCGCCATAGTAGCTGCCGCGCAGATGCTCGGGCGCGATGGTATCGATGAACAGGTACTCGGCCGGCACCAGCGACACTTCGCCAAGCGTGAACACCACCATGGCCGCCACCCAGACCGGCAAGGCGGTCGACTGCATGAAGCCGAGCATGGCGAGCGTCAGCATCAGCGAGCCGATTACCACCCAGCGCATCAGGTTGTCCTGCCGGATCGACCGCCCTACCGGGTACTGCATCAACACCACGCCGATCCCGTTGGTCACCAGCATGGCGGAGATCAGCTGGTAGGCATGCTGGGCCGAACTGGCCGTAACTGCGTACTGCGACAGATAGACCGAGAATTTGGAATAGACGATGGCGCTGAACACGCCGCCGAGTGTGAATAGCACCAGCCGGCTGTCGTCTTTCAGCACGCGCGTCGCGGCGGCGAAGTCCGGCACCTGGCTGGCCGGGCTGGTGGGGGCGGACTGCGGCCGGAGCAAACCATGGCCGCCGGCGAATAGCGCCAGCGTCGCCAGCGCGATCAGACCCGACAGCCAGAACGGCCCGCGCGGGTCCCGGCTGGCCAGCAGCGTGCCGAGCATCGGCCCGACCGACCAGCCGACGTTGGCCAGCATGTAGCGCAGCGAAAAGGCCCGTCCGCGCGCTTGCGGCGGCAGCAGCTCGGCGAAGAATGACTTGAGCGCGATATCGATCAAGGAGAAGGCCGAATTGGCCGCCGCCAGCACCAGCAGGATCAGCAGCGTGCTGCCCAGCAGCGGGGTGAGGAAGAAATTGGCCGCCACGATGGCGATGGCGCCATAGACCAGCACCCGCTTGTCGAAGCGGTCGGTCAGGTAGCCGCAGTAGAGCCCGGCCAGCGTGCCGACCAGCAGGCTCAAGCCCATCACCAGCCCCACCTGTTGCTGATCGAGCCCGAACTGGCGGGTCAGGTAGATGGTGAGGAAGGGCATGGTCATGGCACGGCCGATGGTGAGCACCAGCGAACAGAGTAGTAAAAAGCGGACCGGGGTGGTGAGTCTGGCCATGATGGGCTGCCTGGGGGTTGCGTCCAGCCCAGTATCGGTAAAAATAGGGAAAGTAAAAATGGATGAAATACCAAATAAATTTCCTCTTTTATGCGCCTGCTCGACTACTACCGCCGCCTGCACCGCTTCCATGCCGCACAGGAGCGGCCGCCCAGCCTGCCGGAACTGGCGCAGGCGCTCAACTGCAGCGAACGCAACGTGCGGCTGCTCTTGGCGCGCATGCAGGCCGCCGGCTGGCTGCAGTGGCAGCCGGGGCGCGGGCGCGGCCATCGCTCCACACTCACCTTGCTCAAGCCGCCGCAGCAGCTGGCGCTCGATCAGGTCTCCGGGCTGCTGGCGGACGGAGATCTCGAGGGCGCGTTCGGCCAGCTCGACCCGGCGCAGCGCCGGCTGCTGGCGGCCCGTTTGCCGGACTTTCTCGGCGCCACAGCTGGCGCCGGGCACCTGCGCATGCCGCTGTATCGGGCGCCGGTCAGTCTCGATCCGCTGCATGTGAAGAGCCGGGTCGAAGGGCATCTGGTGCGCCAGATCTTTTCCCGGCTGTCCAGCTACGACCGCGAGCGGCAACGGCTGCTGCCGGCGTTGGCGCATCACTGGGAAAGCGACGCGGATGGGCGTGCTTGGCACTTTTGGCTGCGGCCGGGGCTGCGCTTTCACGACGGTAGCGAACTGGATGCCGTCGACGTGCGACATACGCTGCTGCGCGTGCGCGACCTACCGTCGATCTACCAGCGCGTGTATCGCCATCTGCGCGAGGTGGAGGTGCACGACGCGCGCACATTCAGCTGTCACCTGGAAGCAAGCGACTTCCTGTGGCCGCACCGGCTCGGCAGCGCCAACGCCTCGATCGTGCCGCGCCGGCGTGCCGCCGACTTCGCGCGCCTGCCGGTCGGCAGCGGCCCGTTCAAGGTGGTGCGCAACAACGAATACCGCATCACCCTGCAGGCGTACGAGCAGTATTACCGCGAACGCGCGCTGCTGGACGAGATCGACCTGTGGATCGTGCCACCGCCGGCCGGCGAGCCTCGCTTCGACGTGGTGTTCGGTTTCCAGATGGACGAGGCTACGCCGCTGCAGCGGATCCGCCAGCTGCAGAGCGGCTGCACCTATCTGGTCTGCAACCCGGCGTGTGCACAGTTTGCCGAGGACCGGCAACGCCTCGCCTTGCTCGACTGGCTCGATCCGGCTCGCCTGTTTCAGGACGCGCGCGAACGGGTGGCCGCCGCCGGCCTGCTGCCGGGCTGGCAGCACCACACGGCGGGCAGCGGCGGGAGGTTACCGCTAGCGGCGGGCACACGGCTGCGGCTAGTCACCTACCAGATCGATAGCCTGATCACGTTGTGCGAGCTGTTGATAGCCCGAATGGCCGAGGCCGGCGTCATGCTCGAGTGCCGGATACTGTCGTTCGCCGAGTTTTCCGCCAATGCCTGGCGCGAACAAGCCGACCTCATGCTCGGCCACGAGGTGTTCCACGACGATGAGGATTACGGCTGCTTCGAGTGGTTCGCCTACGACAGCGCCTTCCGCCAGTGGCTGCCGCCTGCCGAGCATGCCAGGCTCGATGCCCGGCTCGCGCGCTTGCAGGCGCTGCCGACGGTCGAGGCGCGTCGGGAGGCGCTCTCTGACATCGGACGGCAACTTGTCGCTCACGGCTGGCTGCTGCCGCTGGCGCACGAATACCAGCAGGTGCGCGTGCAGCCGCACGTGGCCGGGCTCGAGCCGGGGCCGTTCGGGATGATGGTGCTCAACGAACTGTGGGTGCGTAATTAGCCGGCCGGTGTTCCCGTCACGAGCCTTCCTGCTTTGTTGGCGCGGTGAGGATCGCGCCTCTCCCACACGGAGGAGAGGGGCCATCGATGCCCGAATGAGCTGCTACTTGCGCCGTGGCTTGACGAGGATCCCAAGCCCGCCCGGAACAAACCCGAACGCCACGGCTAAGCCGTGGCGTTGTTCATGGTGCCGGCGGCGCGTCGAACGGCACGAACCATTCGAGGTGACGCGCGGGGCTGTCGGCGTCGATGCCGTGCTTGGCCAGCGCTTCGGCCAACGTCAGCGCAAACGCGTCCGGGTCGGCGATGCCCTCGTACACCTCCATCCAGGTCAGCGTATCGTCGCGGCGCCGCATCAGCCGGGCGCTGACGCCGGTTTGCCGCGCGAGCTCCGACTGCATGGCTGACAGCCGGCCGAACAGCGCCGCGTCCGGCGCGGCGAGCTTGAAGTAGACGTAGAGCGAGCAGGGGGACGGATCCATCGGCGACCTCTGCCAGTGAAATCGCTTATGATACCTCTCCAACAAAGGGACAGAAGAGGAACGAGCGTGCAGCGGGTGGAAACGGTGGTGATCGTCGGCGTCGGCCTGATCGGCGGTTCTTTTGCGCTGGCGGCCAAGCGCGCCGGGCGGATCGGCCGGGTGATCGGTGTCGGTCGTTCCGAAGAGAACCTGCGGCGCGCGCTGGAGCTGGGCGTGATCGACGAGGCGAGCCAGGACGTCGCCGCGGCCTGCCGTTCGGCCGACCTCGTGCTGGTCGCCACCCCGGTCGGCCAGATGGCGCGGGTGTTCGACGCGATCGCGCCGATCTTGCCCGCTCACGCCGTGGTGACCGACGCCGGCAGCACCAAGGGCGACGTGGTGGCGCTGATGCGCGCGCATCTGCCCGATCGCCTGGCGCGCTGCGTGCCGGCGCACCCGATCGCCGGCTCCGACCTGTCCGGCGCGGCCGCCGCGCAGTACGGCCTGTATGAAAACCGCAAGGTGGTAGTCACTCCGCTGGCAGAGACCGCGCCGGATGCGGCCGAGCTGGTCGCCGAGCTGTGGCGCGCATGCGGCGCCAATGTGCACCAGATGGGTCCCCACGAGCACGACGCGGTGTTCGCGACCGTCAGCCACCTGCCGCACCTCTTGGCGTTCGCCTACGTCGGCATGGTCGCCGACAAGCCCGATGCGGCGCGCTGTTTCGACTTCGCCGCCACCGGCTTTCGCGACTTCACCCGCATTGCCGGCAGCCACCCGGAAATGTGGCGCGACATCAGTCTGGCCAACCGCGACGCGCTGCTCGCCGAGCTGGCGCGCTACCGCGACAGCCTCGACGCGCTGACCACCTTGATCGAGACCGGCGCCGGCGACGAGCTGAACGAGTTCTTCGAACACGCCCGCGAGGCGCGCGTCGCCTGGTACCAGCGCTTCCTCCGCAATAGCTGAGCCGGTTTCCGTCGGCCGGTCTTCCCCATAGCAGGACCGGCCGTATCCCGTGCCGCTTCGGTCAACCTGGGGCCGGAGCGTGCGTTATTCCATGAGAATAAGGAGACACTATGCCCCCCGTCGTTCTGATCACCGGCGCCAGCCGCGGCATCGGTGCCGCCACTGCCCGGCTTTGCGCCCGGGCCGGTTACGCGGTCGGCGTCAATTACCGCAGTGATAGTGCGGCGGCCGACGCGCTGGTCGCCGAGATCGTTGCCGGCGGCGGCCACGCGGTCGCGCTCAAGGCCGATGTGTCGGACGAGGCGCAGGTGGTGGCGATGTTCGAGGCGTGCGATGCCGCGCTCGGCCCGCTGTCCGCCCTGGTCAACAACGCCGGCGTGGTATCGCCGCAGGGGCGGCTGGAAGACTTCGACGCCGCGCGCTTGCAGCGGGTGCTGTCGATCAACGTGATCGGCAGCTTCCTGTGCGCGCGTGAGGCGGTGCGGCGGCTGTCGACCCGGCACGGCGGGCAGGGCGGTGCGATCGTCAACGTGTCGTCGGCGGCGTCGCGGCTCGGTTCGGCCAACGAGTACATCGACTACGCGGCGAGCAAGGGCGCGATCGATACGATGACGCTGGGGCTGGCGGTCGAGGTGGCGGCCGAGGGCATCCGCGTCAACGCGGTGCGCCCGGGGCTGATCGATACCGAGATCCACGCCAGTGGCGGTGAGGCGGGGCGGGTCGAGCGGGTCGCACCGGCCATTCCGATGCAGCGCGGCGGCACCGCGCAGGAAGTCGCGAACGCGATCGTCTGGCTGCTGTCCAACGAAGCGTCGTTCTGTACAGGTAGCCTGCTCGACGTGTCGGGCGGGCGTTAAGAGCCGCTAAAAAACGAGGCAAGCCGAGTTTCTGCGAAGCTAAAACCCTCCCAGCGTCGTTGCCCTGCCTTGCCGTACGCCTTGTACTGTCTGCGGCAGGACGCCTAGCCGGGACCGCTTCGCTGGGTTTTGTTAGCGACTCTAAGTGTTCGTGGAGTGAGGATGAAGATCTGGGTCGATGCCGACGCCTGCCCGGCGGCGGTCAAGGAAATGCTGTTTCGCGCCGCCGAGCGCGAACAGGTGGCGGTGACCTTGGTCGCCAACCGGCTGCTGCGCACGCCGCCGTCGCTGTGGGTGAACGCGGTGCAGGTGGCCAGCGGTTTCGACGTGGCCGACGGCTATATCGCGCAGCAGGTAAGGCACGGCGACCTGGTGGTGACCGGCGACGTGCCGCTGGCGGCGCAGGTGATCGAGGCGGGTGGCGAGGCGCTCAATCCGCGCGGTGAGCGCTACACCGCCGACACGGTCCGCGCCGCGCTGATGATGCGCAACTTCCTGACCGAGCTGCGCGACAGCGGGGTCGAGACCGGCGGGCCGCCGCCGTTCGGCCCGCGCGACCGCCAGGCTTTCGCCCGCGAACTGGACGCTTGGCTGCGGCGCCGTGCCAGGGCGCAGGCCTTGGCCAAGTCGGCTCGTTAGCGTTCCGACAGGCAGGGCGTTCGGCCGCCGAACCGAGACCCACCCCGAACCAACACAGACAGGCCGGCCGCGCATCGCGCAGCCGGCCTGTCTGTTTATTTCCACTTTAAGAGAGCCGCTAACAAAACTCAGCGAAGCGGTCCCGGCTAGGCGTCATGCCGCAGACAGTACAAGTAGTACGGCAAGGCAGCGAAACAATGCCGGAAGGGTTTTGTTTGTGGCTCTTACCAGACCCGGAGGACCCGGCCGGTCTGTATCCCCTCGACGCTGCGCTGGTAAGCCAGCGCGACCCGCGCCGCCGGCACCGGCTCGAAGCCGGCAAAGTACGGCCCGTAACCTTCCCACGACTCGACCACCACATTCGGGCTGACCACGTTGGCGCGCAGGCCGCGCGGCAGTTCGAGCGCCGCGGCACGCACGAAGCCGTCGAGCGCAGCGTTCACCGTGGTGGCATTGCTGCCGTAGCGGATCGGTTCGTCGCTGACGATGCCGCTGGTCAGCGTGATCGAGCCGCCGTCGTTCAGGAAGTGCTGGCCGGCCAGCACCAGGTTGACTTGGCCGAGCAGCTTGTCATTCAGGCCGATCTGGAATTGTTCCGGTGTCGTCTCGGCGAGCGTGCCGAAGTGCAGCTGGCCGGCGGTGGCGATCAGCGCGTCGACCGGGCCGATTTGTTCGAGCACCGCACGGACGCTGGCGATGTCGGTCAGGTCGGCGCGGTAGTCACCGCTGTTGCGGCCGACCGAGATGACTTCGTGTTGCGCGCCGAGGCGTTCGACTACGGCACGACCCAGGGTGCCGCTGGCACCGAAAACGGCGATTTTCATTCTGCTCTCCTTGTGAAGCCGACGTTGACGTCGGGATGGGGAGAGTGTCGCGCAGCACACGAAATGAATAAATCCGTGTAAATTTACAAGAATGAAAACTATGGGTTTCGAATCGTGAACAAGCTGCTCAGCATGGAAGTGTTCGTCGCGGTGGTCGAGGCGGGCGGCTTCAGCGCGGTCGCCGACCGCTTCGGCCTATCGTCGCCGATGGTCGGCCGGCATGTGCGGTTTCTGGAGGAACAGCTCGGCGCGCGCTTGCTGACGCGGACCACCCGCCGTCAGAGCCTGACCGAGATCGGCCGGCTCTACTACGAGCGCTGCCGGCAGATCCTCGCCGACATCCATGCCGCCGAGTCGAGCGTCGCGGTGCTGCGCGCCGAGCCGCGCGGCCTGCTCCGGATCAGCGCGCCGGTGACGCTCGGCAGCCAGGCGCTGACGCCGCTGATCGCCGACTATCTGATGCTGCACCCGCAGGTCAGCGTCGAGCTGACGCTGGACGACAGGGTGATCGACTTGGTCGGCGAGGGCTTCGACGCGGCGATCCGCATCGGCACCTTGCAGGATTCCACTCTGGTGTCGCGGCCGCTGGCGCCGTACCGGATGGTGGTCTGCGCCGCGCCGGCGTATCTCGCGCGCGCCGGTGTGCCGACGCATCCGGACCAGCTGGCGCAGCACCACTGCCTCGGCTTCACCCACTGGGGGCGCTACTGGAGCTGGCCGCCGGGCGGCGAGGCGGACGGCGTGGCCGGCGCGCAGCCGAACCGCTTTCGCGCCAACAACGGACAGGCGCTGCGGATGGCGGCGCTGTCCGGGCTCGGCATCATCCTGCAACCCGAGGTGCTGCTGGCCGACGACCTGGCCGCCGGCCGGCTGGTGCCGCTGCTCGCCGAGTTCACCCCGACGGCGCGGCCGGTGCAGATCGTCTACCCGCAGGATAGGCTGGCGACGCCGAAGCTGACCCGCTTCGTCGAGTTCCTGCTGGAGCGGCTCGGCGGCTAGTCGGAGCCATTCAGTCGGCGGGCATCGCGGTACGGATTACCCCCTCCTTGTCGGCCGGCTGCCAGCCGTCCGGCTTCAGCACCTTGCCGTCGGCGCGCCGCACCACCTTGCCGTTCACCCGCTTGCGCCTATTGGCGGCATGGATCGCCTCGAACATCGCCTCGACCGGCAGCCCCTGCGACAGCAGCAGGCCGACCAGCACATTGAGCACGTCGACGCCCTCGGCGGCCAACTCGGCGCGGCGGCGCAACTGTTCGGCCGGCGGCTGTTCGGCCAACGTTTGATAGTCGGCCAGCGCCTGTTGGAATTCCTGCCACTCCTCGGCGAGCATCGTCTGCCACATCGCCAGCGGCTCGGGGCGGAACGCTGGCGCGGCCGGCAGCGGTAGGTCGAAGTCGGCCATGAAGGCACGGCGATGCGCGAAGAAATCGGTCATGTTGATGGCCTTGCTGAAAGCATATCAACATATTGTATCCATGGGGCGGGGCCGGGCCAAGCGGGGATGATCAGACAGCAAAAACCCCGGCGCGGGCCGGGGTGTTGAGCGGAAGGCGCAGGGCCTAGCGGGCCGCCTGGCGATCCGGGTTGTTGATCAGCAGATAGACACCGAGCAGCAGGCCGAGGCCGCACAGCGCCAGCACATAGTGCGCCGGTGCGAGCGGGTCGTTCTTTAGCATCAGCGTCACCGCGATCGGCGTCAGGCCGCCGAAGATCGCGTACGCCAGGTTGTACGAGAAGGACAGGCCGGAGAAGCGCACCACCGCCGGGAACGAGCGCACCATCACGTATGGCACCGCGCCGACGATGCCGACCGCGAAGCCGGCGAGCGGGTAGAGCAGGAACAGCTGCTCCGGCGCGTGGCCGAGCGAATGGTAGAACGCGTAGCTGGTCGCGGCGAGCAGCACGCTGCCGAGCACGAAGGTCTTGCCGGCGCCGAGCCGGTCGATCAGCGCGCCGAAGAACACGCAGCCGAGCGTCAGCGCGATGATCGCCAGGCTGTTGGCCTGCAGCGAGGTGGCAGGCGCGATGTGGAACTGTTTCTGCAGATAGGTCGGCGTCATCAGGATCACCACCACGATGCCGGCCGACAGCAGCCAGGTCAGCCCCATCGACACCACCACCGCGCGCTTGTGCTCGCGCACCACGGTCTTCAGCGGCAGCTCGGCGGCCAGCGCCTTCTTCGCCTGCATCTCGGCGAACACCGGCGTCTCGTGCAGCCAGCGGCGCAGGTACATCGCGATCAGGCCGAACACGCCGCCGAGCAGGAACGGCACCCGCCACGCCCAGTCGTGGATCGCGCTCTGCGGGTAGGCGGTGTTGATCCAGGTGGCGACCAGCGAGCCGAGCAGGATGCCGGCGGTCAGCCCCGAGGTGAGCGTGCCGCAGGCGTAGCCGGTGTGGCGGTTCGGCACATGCTCGGCCACGAACACCCAGGCGCCCGGCACCTCACCGCCGATCGCGGCACCCTGCAGGATGCGCAAGCCCAGCAGCAAGACCGGCGCGGCGATGCCGATGCTCGCGTAGGTCGGCAAGAGGCCCATGCCCAGTGTCGGCAGCGCCATCAGGATGATCGATAGCGTGAACATGCGCTTGCGGCCGAGCAGGTCGCCGAAGTGCGCCATGATGATGCCGCCTAGAGGGCGGGCCAGGTAGCCGGCGGCGAAGATGCCGAAGGTCTGCAATTGGCGCAACCAGTCGGGGCTGTCGGGCGGGAAGAACAACTGGCCGATCACCGCGGCGAAGAACACGAAGATGATGAAATCGTAGAACTCCAGCGCACCGCCGAGCGCGGCGAGCGACAGGGTCTTGTAGTCCTGGCGGTTCAGTGGGCGGGTCGGGGGGCTGGCTTCGGCGAGTCTGGCTTGCATGGTCGCTCTCTTCGTCTTGTGATTATCGATGTGTGGAGTAACGAGACTACCCATCGGCGTGACGGGATTCAATCTCCGGTATGCCATTGGCGAGGATTACCGGGCCGGCGGTGATGCATTTTGTGCCGGAAACGGGTTCGTGCAGGAAATCAAACGCTAGTTCGGTATCTCGACGTGAATGAATATCGCGGCGGGCGGGCAAAACGGGGCGGGATCTACCGAAGTGTCCGGGCGGGATCGGCGGCGGTTCGGCCAAGCTCAAGCCGGGCCGAAGGGACGCTCAGCGCAGTTCGGCCAGCGCGCCGGTGTCGCGCAGCTCGGCGATCAGCGCCAGCGCGTCGAGCGACGCCTGATGCTGGGCGAGCGAACGGTCGGCGCAGGCGTCGGCCAGCACGATCACGCGCAGGTCGCGGTCGTGCGCGTCGCGCGCGGCTCCCTGTACCGCCATCGTCGTCGACACGCCGGCGATCAGCAGTGTATCGACGTCGTTGGCCGCCAGCTGCACCGCGAGCTTGGTGCCGTAGAACGGGTTGACCCGCGGCTTGACGATGAACAGGTCGTCGGCGGCGACGTCGAGCTCGGCGTGGAAGGCGGTGCCCCAGCCGTCGTTTTTCAAGGCCGCGCCGCCGCGCGCGCCGGCGAACAGCTTGGAGCGCGGCGAGATCTCGCGTGCCGGGTTGTCGAAGCCGACGCTGACCCAGATCACCGGCCAGCCCTGCGCGCGGGCGTGCGCCACCGCGGCGTTGATCCGGGCCAGCACGCCGTGTTCGGCGACGAAGGCCGCGCACGAGGCGAGCTTGCCGTCCGGGTGGACGATGTCGTTGATCGGGTCGATGACGAGCAGGGCGGGAGTCATGGTGGGCCTTTCGCTGTGGTGGTGGTCCAGTGCGTACGAGGCGCGGAGCCGGAAACAAGGTTGGCCGAACCCATGGAGTTCGGCCAACCTTGTAATCATGCAAGAGCTCTTACTGCCCGGCCAGCTTGGCGAAGCGCGCGAAGTAGTCCGGGAAGGTCTTGGCGACGCAGTTCGGGTCGTTGATCGTCACCGGCACGCCCAACAGCGAAACCAGCGAGAAACACATCGCCATGCGGTGGTCGTCGTAGGTGTCGATCGCCGCGTTCGGGATCAGCTGCGCCGGTGGGGTCACCACCAGGTAGTCGCTGCCTTCCTCGACGGTGGCGCCGACCTTGCGCAATTCGATCGCCATCGCGGCGAGCCGGTCGGTTTCCTTCACCCGCCAGCTGGCGATATTGCGTAGCCGACACGGGCCGTCGGCGGCCAGCGCCGCCACCGCCAAGGTCATCGCCGCGTCGGGGATGTGGTTCAGGTCAAGGTCGAACGCCTTCAACTTGCCGACCGGCGCGCTGGCTTCGATCCAGTGTTCGCCCATCTCGATCTTCGCGCCGAGCACCGCCAGCGCGTCGGCGAACTTCACGTCGCCCTGGATGCTGTCGCGGCCGACGCCCTCGACCCGCACCGGTCCACCGGCCAAGGCGCCGGCGGCCAGGAAGTACGACGCGGAGCTCGCGTCGCCCTCGACCAGGATTTCGCCCGGTGACCGGTAGCGCTGGCCGGCCGGGATGGTGAAGCGCTGCCAGCCGTCGCGTTCGACGCGCACGCCGAAGCGCGCCATCAGGTTGAGGGTGATCTCGATATACGGTTTGGAGATCAGCTCGCCGACCACCTCGATGGTCGCCTGCTCGCCGGTCAGCGGCAGCGCCATCAAGAGCGCGGTCAGGAACTGGCTCGACACATTGCCGCGGATCGGGATCACCCGGTCGGCCGAAATCGTCGCAGGCTTGATCGCCAGCGGTGGGTAGCCGTCGTTGCCCAGATACGCGACGTCGGCACCGGCCACGCGCAGCGCGTCGACCAGGTCGCCGATCGGCCGCTCATGCATCCGCGCGACGCCCGACAGCCGGTACTGGCCCTGCATCAGCGCGAGAGCAGCGGTCAGCGGCCGAAACGCGGTGCCGGCGTTGCCGAGGAATAGCTCGGCCTGTTTGACCGGAAACGCACCGCCGCTGCCGGTGACGCGGTAGGCGTTGTCGCCGAGCGGCTCGACTGCTACGCCGAGTGTATTCAGCGCGGTCAGCATGTGACGGGTGTCGTCCGAATCGAGCAGCTCGCGCACGACGGTCGCGCCCTCGGACAAGGCGGCGAGCAGCAGGGTGCGGTTGGAAATGCTCTTCGAGCCGGGAAGCTTGACGCTGCCTTTGAGCGGGCCGGCAGGGAGCAGGGCTAGGGTTTCCATGGGGCAGGATCGTCTTTGTCGAATTGGAATAATCGCTCAATCATAACGGCTGTCGCGAGAAGGTCACAATCGCGGTTGGGGTGACCGGCAAATCGGGGTAGAATCGCGGCCGAATTGTCGAGCCGGCGCGGTGTTTCCTGAAAGAAAGCCACCGCCGGCTTTTGCTTTACACGAAGGAGTTTCATGACCGTTCCGGTTATCGCCATCGACGGCCCGTCGGCCTCCGGCAAGGGCACCGTCGCCGCCCTGGTCGCCGAGCGCCTCGGCTTCCACTACCTGGATTCCGGTGCGCTGTACCGGCTGACCGCGCTGTACGCCCGGCTCGAGGACATCGAGCTCGACGACGAGGACGGCTTGGCTGAAGCGGCGCTGTCGCTGCCGGTCGAGTTTCGCGACAACCAGGTGTGGCTCGCCGGCGAGGACGTCAGCGAGGAGATCCGCGCCGAGGTGATCGGCATGGGCGCGTCGAAGATCGCCGCGCTGCCGGCGGTGCGCGCCGCGCTGTTGGCGCGTCAGCGCGCCTTTCGTCAGTTGCCGGGCCTGGTGACCGACGGTCGCGACATGGGCTCGGTGGTGTTTCCCGACGCCACACTGAAAATCTTCCTGACCGCCAGTGCGGCAGAACGCGCCGATCGTCGCTATAAGCAGTTGATCAACAAGGGGGAATCTGCTAACCTCCAGCAGATTCTCGATGACATCGAAGCGCGCGATGCACGCGATGCGGCGCGCCCGGTAGCACCGTTGAGACAAGAGCCGGATGCCAAGCGGCTGGACACCACCGAACTGACCATCGATCAAGCGGTCGATAGCGTGCTCGGCTGGTACCAGTCGCTCGTCGTTTCCGGCGAGTAAGTTTTTTGCAGCGCCGCATGACCAAGGGCTTGCGGCCAGTGCCAACCTAACCTTGCACGACCTTGGACGTGCGCAAGTGAGTATTCTTTAATGACTACCCTCACCATGGATAGCTTTGCCCAACTGTTCGAAGAGAGCCTTGCTCTTCAAGAAATGCGCGTGGGTGAAGTGATCACTGCCGAAGTCGTTGGCATCGACAACAACTTCGTCACCGTCAACGCCGGCCTGAAGTCCGAGTCGCTGATCCCGGTTGAAGAATTCAAAGACGATGGCGGCGTACTGGCTGTAGCCATCGGCGACTTCGTGACCGTTGCGATCGACGCGCTGGAGAACGGCTACGGCGAAACCAAGCTGTCGCGCGAAAAGGCCAAGCGCCTGGCCGCTTGGATCGAGCTGGAAGAAGCGCTCGAAACCAGCAAGATCCTGTCCGGCATGATCAGCGGCAAGGTCAAGGGTGGTCTGACCGTGATGGTCAACGGCATCCGCGCCTTCCTGCCGGGTTCGCTCGTCGACGTACGTCCGGTGAAAGACACCACTCCGTACGAAGGCAAGGAAATCGAATTCAAGGTCATCAAGCTCGACCGCAAGCGCAACAACGTGGTGGTATCGCGTCGTGCCGTGCTGGAAGAGACGCTGGGCGAAGAGCGCAAAGCACTGCTCGAAACCCTGCGCGAAGGTGCCGTCATCAAGGGTATCGTCAAGAACATCACCGACTACGGTGCGTTCGTTGACCTCGGCGGTATCGACGGCCTGCTGCACATCACCGACCTGGCATGGCGTCGTGTGAAGCACCCGAGCGAAGTGCTGGCTGTTGGTGACGAAGTTGAAGCCAAGGTGCTCAAGTTCGACCAAGAGAAGAACCGCGTTTCGCTGGGCCTGAAGCAGCTGGGCGAAGATCCGTGGATCGGCCTGTCGCGTCGCTACCCGTCGGGCACCCGCCTGTTCGGCAAGGTCACCAACCTGACCGACTACGGTGCGTTCGTTGAAATCGAACAAGGCATCGAAGGCCTGGTGCACGTGTCCGAAATGGACTGGACCAACAAGAACGTTCACCCGTCCAAAGTGGTTCAGGTCGGCGACGAAGTCGAAGTGATGATCCTCGAGATCGACGAAGACCGCCGCCGTATCAGCCTGGGCATGAAGCAGTGCCTGGCGAACCCGTGGGACGATTTTGCCGCTACCTACAAGAAGGGCGACAAGCTGCAGGGCGCGATCAAGTCGATCACCGACTTCGGCGTGTTCGTCGGCCTGCCGGGCGGCATCGACGGTCTGGTTCACCTGTCCGACCTGTCTTGGAGCGAAGCCGGCGAAGACGCCGTGCGCAAGTTCAAGAAGGGCGACGAGGTCGAAGCCGTTGTTCTGTCGATCGACGTCGAGAAAGAGCGCATCAGCCTCGGCATCAAGCAGCTCGAAGGCGATCCGTTCAGCAACTTCGTCAGCATGAACGACAAGGGCTCGCTGGTTAAGGGCACCGTGAAGACCGTCGACGCCAAGGGCGCCGTGGTTCAGCTGTCGACCGACATCGAAGGCTACCTGCGTGCTTCCGAGCTGTCGCGCGACCGCATCGAAGATGCTCGCAGCGTGCTGAAGGAAGGCGAAGAAGTCGAAGCGCTGATCATTGCCGTCGACCGCAAGTCGCGCAACATCAGCCTGTCGATCAAGGCCAAAGACTCGCAGGAAGAAGGCGCTGCTATGCGTACGCTGTCGGCGACCAACGAGTCGAACGTTAGCGCTGGTACCACCAGCCTGGGCGCGCTGCTGAAGGCCAAGCTGTCGGGCGGTAACGAGTAATACGCCCGATGACCAAGTCTGAGCTGATTGCGAGGTTGGCCGAACGTTTGGGCGAGCGCAATTCTCAGTTGGTCTTCAAGGACGCTGAGCTGGCCGTCAAAACCATTCTGGACGCGATGGCCAGCAGCCTGTCCCAGGGGCAGCGGATCGAAATCCGCGGCTTCGGTAGCTTCGATCTGAACTACCGTCCGCCGCGGGTCGGCCGCAACCCGAAGTCGGGTTCCAGCGTTTCAGTACCTGAGAAGTTCGTGCCGCACTTCAAGGCCGGCAAGGAACTGCGCGAGCGGGTCGACGGAGCCCTGCTTCCCGACGAGCAAGCGCAGTACTGAATCCGCCTGAATACGCCATAGTCAACGCCGCGTCCCCGTGACGCGGCGTTTTTTGTTGGCGCTTTGCCTTGGGGAGCACCGGGCAAATCGTATAAACTTGGCTTCGACCAAATACGAAGCGAAACCGCCATGCGCTATCTGATCCGCCTGATAGAGATTGCCCTCTTGATTCTGCTGGTCGCCGTTACCGTGCAGAACAGCCACAGCGTCGAGTTCCGCTTGTTCTTCGGCCAGGTCTGGAGCGCGCCGCTGATCGTGTTCCTGCTGCTGTTCTTCGTGGCCGGCGCGGCGATCGGCCTATTGGCGACCTTTAGCTATTACCTCAAGATGCGGCGCGAGCTGTCGCAACTGAAAAAAGAATTGCGCCTGCGTCAGCAGGCCCGTTCGACCACGGCGGACCCGAGTGACGCCTTGGCCGACTGACCGATTATTCCGTTCGCCCGCCGCCGGTTGCCGGCGGCGGGCGTTTGCGTTCCCGTTGAAAGGCATTCCTTGGATTTGGATTTGTGGTGGCTGTTGCTGTTCCCGGCCTTCTTCGGCCTGGGCTGGTTCGCCGCGCGCGTCGACATGCGCGCCGTGCTCAAGCAGGCGATGGCGGTGCCGAGCGGCTTCTTCAAGGGCCTCGACGCGCTGGTCGACGACAAGACCGACGTCGCCGCAGGCGCCTTGGCCGAAGTGGCGCGCCAGCATCCGGCCGCGCTCGAGCTGCAACTGACGCTCGGCAAGCTCTACCGCAAGCGCGGCGAGAACGACCGCGCGATCCGCCTGCACCACACCATGCTCGACTCGACCGAGCTGACCGAAGAGTCGCGCGACAGCGTGCGTTTCGAGCTGGCGCAGGACTTCCGCAAGGCTGGGCTGATCGACCGCGCCGAAGAGACGCTGGTGAAGCTGGTCGATGGCAATATGAGCCTGGCCGCGCGCAAGGAACTATTGGACATCTACCAGCAGGACCGCGACTGGCAGAAGGCGATCGAACTGGCGCGCGGGCTGGCCAGCGATTCGCACTCGTTCCTGCACGAAGTCGCGCAGTTCTACTGCGAACTGGCGCAGGCCGAGCTGTTCCGCTCCAATTACCCGGCGGCGCGCGAGTTCGTCAAGGCGGCGTTCAACGCCAACCGCAAGTGCGTGCGCGCCAGCCTGATCGCCGGCGACATCGCCTTCGCCGAGGGCGACAGCGAGGCGGCGATCGGCGCCTGGCAGGCGATCGAGAAGCAGGGCTACGAATACCTGTCGATGGCCGGCGAGCGGCTGTTCGACGCTTACGAGAAACTCGGCAAGCCGCTCGACGGCATCGCGCTGTTGCGTGGTTATTTGAAAACCTTCCCGCAGCTCGAGCTGACCGACCTGCTGTACCAGAAGGTCGCCACCTACGAAGACGAGACCAAGGCGCTCGAAGCGGTGCGCGAGGCGGTGCACAGTCGGCCGAGCCTCGCCGGCGTGTACCGGCTGATCGAGGCGCAGATGGACGAACTGTCACCGGACAAGCGGATGGATGCGGAGCTCGCGCGCACCGTGGTGATGAAGCATGCCGCCCGCCTGACCATGCACCGCTGCAAGTGCTGCAATTTCCGCTCGCGCGCGTTCTTCTGGCACTGCCCGGTCTGCGGCGAGTGGGAAAGCCTGACGCCGAACCGTTCCGAATTACATTGAACCCGAAGCAGGACCCTGCATGAACCCATTGCTTGCCGCCGGACTCGATCTCGAGCCGGCTTCTCCCGTGATCGTCGCGCTCGATTTCGCTACCGAGCGCGAGGCGCTGGAATTCGCCAGCCGCCTCGACCCGGCCGAATGCCGGCTCAAGGTTGGCAAGGAGCTGTTTACCGCCTCCGGCCGTTCGCTGATCGAAGCGCTGGTGGCGCGCGGCTTCAAGGTGTTTCTCGACCTGAAGTTCCATGACATTCCGAACACCGTCGCGCACGCCTGCAAGATCGCCGCCGAACTCGGCGTCTGGCTGGTCGACGTACACGCGTCGGGCGGCCGGCGGATGATGGCGGCGGCGCGCGAAGCACTCGAGCCGTACAGCCAGCGCCCGCTGTTGATCGGCGTCACCGTGCTGACCAGCATGGAAGCCAGTGATCTGGCCGAGATCGGCATCACCATTCCGCCGGAAGAGCAGGTGCTGCGCCTGGCGACGCTGACCCGCGACAGCGGCCTCGACGGGGTGGTCTGCTCGGCGCAGGAGGCGTCGCGCCTGAAGGCCGCGCTCGGCAAGGACTTCAAGCTGGTGACGCCGGGCATTCGTCTGGCCGACGCGGCCGCCGACGACCAGCGCCGGGTGATGACCCCGACCGCCGCGATCGCCGCCGGTGCCGACTACCTGGTGATCGGCCGGCCGATCACCCGTGCCGCCGACCCGCTGGCGGTACTCACCACGATCAATCGCGAGATCGCCCTCTACAAGGACGCGCAGCAATGAAAATTACCGTCATCGGCTCCGGCTACGTCGGCCTGGTTACCGGCACCTGCCTCGCCGAAATGGGCAATAAGGTGTGTTGCCTCGACGTCGATCCAAACAAGATCGCCATCCTCAACAACGGCGGCGTGCCGATCTACGAGCCGGGTCTCGAGGAACTGGTACGCCGCAACGTCGAGGCCGGCCGCCTGACCTTTACCACCGACGTGGCCGAGTCGGTCGCGTTCGGCGAGATCCAGTTCATCGCCGTCGGCACCCCGCCCGACGAGGACGGTTCGGCCGACCTGCAGTACGTGCTGTCCGCCGCGCGTGCGATCGGCCGCCATATGAGCGGTTACAAGGTCGTCGTCGACAAATCGACCGTGCCGGTCGGCACAGCCGACAGGGTGAAGGCCGCGATCGCCGAGGAACTGGCCGCCCGTGGCGAAGCCATCCCTTACAGCGTGGTGTCGAACCCGGAGTTCCTGAAGGAAGGCGCGGCGATCGACGACTTCATGCGCCCGGATCGGATAGTGATCGGCGCTGAGGACGAGCGCGCGGTCACGCTGATGCGTCGCCTGTACGAGCCGTTCCAGCGCAACCACGAGCGCATCCTGTTCATGGACGTGCGCTCGGCCGAGCTGACCAAGTACGCCGCCAACGCGATGCTGGCGACGCGTATCTCGTTCATGAACGAGCTGGCCAACCTCGCCGAAACGCTCGGCGGCGACATCGAGATGGTGCGCAAGGGCATCGGCTCCGACCCGCGCATCGGTTACCACTTCCTCTACCCGGGCGTCGGCTACGGCGGCTCGTGCTTCCCGAAGGACGTCAAGGCGCTGATCTCGACCGCGCGCGAGAACGGCCATCGGCTGCGCGTGCTCGAGGCGGTCGAAGACGCCAACGACCAGCAGAAGCACCGCCTGGTCGAGAAGATCGTCGCCGAGTACGGCGACGACCTGTCCGGCCGCCGCTTCGCGCTGTGGGGCCTGTCGTTCAAGCCGAACACCGATGACATGCGCGAGGCGCCGAGCCGGGTGATCGTCGACGAGCTGACCCGCCGCGGCGCGGCGATCGTCGCGTTCGACCCGGTCGCGACCCACGAGGCGCAGCGGGTGATGGGCGACAATCCGCGCCTCTCCTTCGCCGACAGCATGATGACGCCGCTCGCGGACGCCGACGCGCTGGTGATCGTTACCGAGTGGAAGCTGTTCCGCGTGCCCGACTTCGACGCGATCCGCGCCGCGATGAAGACGCCGGTGATCTTCGACGGCCGCAACCTGTACGACCCGGCGCTGGTGCGCGAGCAGGGTTTCAGCTACCACGCGATCGGTCGCTGAGCCGGGAGTCATTGCGATGCTAGTGCTCGATAAACTGAAGATGAACCCGCAGCAGTTGGCCGAACGGCTCGGCCGCGCGCGGGTGCTGGTGGTCGGCGACGTGATGCTCGACCGTTACTGGTTCGGCGACGCGACCCGCATCTCGCCCGAGGCGCCGGTGCCGGTCGCCAAGATCGAGCGGATGGAGGAGCGTGCCGGTGGCGCCGCCAACGTGGCGCGCAATATCGCCAGCCTCGGCGGCCAGGCGACGCTGCTGTCGGTGACCGGCGACGACGAGGCGGCGACCGCGCTCGAGCGGCTGCTCGACGCCGACGGCATCGCCACCTCGTTCCGCCGCGATCCGGAGATCTCGACCACCATTAAATTGCGCGTGATCGCGCGCCAGCAGCAGCTGATCCGGCTCGACTTCGAGGACGCGCCGAGCCACGAGGTGCTGGCCGACAAGCTCGACGAGTACGCGGCGATCGTGCACGCGCACGACGTGGTGATCCTGTCCGACTACGGCAAGGGCGGCCTGGCCCACGTGGCGCGGATGGTCGAGCTGGCGCGCGCCGCCGGCAAGCCGGTGCTGATCGACCCGAAGGGCGACGACTACGCCAAGTACGCCGGCGCGACGCTCTTGACGCCGAACCGCAGCGAGTTCCGTCAGGTGGCGGGTCGCTGGAAGGACGACGCCGACCTGAACGCCCGCGCCGAAGCGCTGCGCGCCGAGCTGAACCTCGACGCGCTGCTGGTGACGCGCAGCGAGGAGGGCATGACGCTGTTCCGCGCCGACGGCGTGGTGCACGAGCCGACCCAGGCGCGCGAGGTGTTCGACGTGTCCGGCGCCGGCGACACGGTGATAGGCACGCTCGGCCTCGCGCTCGCCGCCGGTTTCGAGCTGCCGCAGGCGATGAGCCTGGCGAACGCCGCCGCCGGCGTCGTGGTCGGCAAGCTCGGCACCGCGGTGTGCCGCCAGGCCGAGCTGTTCGCCGTCTGATCGACCGATTAAAGAGGAAACGCATGGAACGCAGCTGGCAAAACGAGGTGCTCGACTTCTGGTTCGGCGGCCACGACCTGGCGGCGCTGTCGGAGCCGCAGCACAGCTGGTTCGCCAAGGACGAGGCGTTCGACGCCGAGCTGCGCCGCCGTTTCCTCGGCCTGTGGCAGAGCGCGCGCGCCGGCCAGCTCGACGACGATGTCGACAGCGCGCGTGGCGCGCTGGCGCTCGCGGTCGTGCTCGACCAGTTCCCGCGCAATCTGTTTCGCGGCAGCGCCGACGCGTTCGCGACCGACGCGGCGGCGCGACAGCTCGCCCGCGAGGCGATCGCCAACCGCTGGGACGTCGCCCTGCCGCCGGTGGCGCGCTGGTTCTTCTACCTGCCCCTCGAGCACAGCGAGGAGCTGGCCGACCAGGAGGAATCGCTGCGCGTCCACGCCGCGCTGCCGGACGACAGCCCGGACCGCGACTCGACGCTCGACTACGCGCGGCGCCACCACGCCATCGTCGTCCGTTTCGGCCGCTTCCCGCACCGCAACGCGGTGCTGGGGCGCGACTCCACCCCGGAAGAACAAGAGTTTCTGACGCAGCCGGGCTCGTCGTTCTGAGCCGGCTGCGGCCAACCTGAGGATTTCACCATGACCATCGTCGTTACCGGCGCCGCCGGCTTCATCGGCTCCAACCTGGTCCGCGCGCTGAACGCACGCGGCGAGACCGACATCATCGCCGTCGACAACCTGACCAGCGGCGACAAGTTCAAGAATCTGGTCGACTGCGAGATCTCGCACTATCTCGACAAGCACGACTTCATCGAGCGCGTGGTCGGCGGTGAGCTGGAAGGCGAGATCTCCGCGATCCTGCACCAGGGCGCGTGTTCCGACACGATGAACCACGACGGCAAGTACATGCTGGACAACAACTACCAGTACACCTTGGCGCTGTTCGATTTCTGCCAGGAAGAGGAAATCCCCTTCCTGTACGCGTCGAGCGCCGCGGTGTACGGCGGTGGCACGGTGTTCAAGGAATCGCGCGAGTTCGAGGGCCCGCTGAACGTGTACGGCTACTCGAAGTTCCTGTTCGACCAGATACTGCGCCAGCGCATGGAAGAGGGCCTGACCGCGCAGGTCGCCGGTTTCCGTTACTTCAACGTCTACGGCCCGCGCGAGCAGCACAAGGGCCGGATGGCGTCGGTGGCGTTCCACAACTACAACCAGTACCGCGAGACCGGCAAGGTCAAGCTGTTCGGCGGCTGGGACGGTTGGCCGAACGGCGGCCAGAGCCGCGACTTCGTGTCGGTCGACGACGTGGTGCGGGTCAACATGCACTTCCTCGACCACCCGGAGAAGAGCGGCATCTTCAACCTCGGCTCCGGCCGCGCGCAGCCGTTCAACGACGTGGCGGTCGCCACCGTCAACGCCTGCCGCCGCCACGAGGGCCTGCCTGCGCTGTCGCTGGACGAACTGGTCGCGCAGGGGATACTCGAGTACACCGAGTTCCCGGACGCGCTGAAGGGCAAGTACCAGAGCTTCACGCAGGCCGACATCGGCAAGCTGCGCGAAGTCGGCTACAACGCGCCGTTCCTGACTGTGCAGCAGGGGGTCGATCGTTACGTCGACTGGCTGTCCGCGCGCTAAGCGTCACCGACAAAGTCCTCCCGGCGTTGTTGCCCTGCCTTGCCGTACTACTTGTACTGTCTGTGGCAGGGCGCCTAGCCGGGATCGCTTCGCAGGACTTTGTCGGCGACGCTGCGTTTTAAGAGGATCGGCCCGGCCGAACGTAAACGCCCGCCACGATCGTGGCGGGCGTTGTCGTTTGGAAGGCGAGCAGGCCGGCTGCCGGGAAGGGGCGCGAACGCCCCTACTGGCCGCGGGGGCGAATTTGCGGCGCGGCGGCGTATAATGGCCCGATCATTTGGAAAGGTTTTCGCATGGCGCTGCCCACCTTCAACTACCTGGAAGACTTCGTCGGCCGTACCCCGCTGGTCAGGCTCAAACGCCTGCCGGGCCACACTACCAATACCGTGCTGGTGAAGCTGGAAGGCAACAACCCGGGCGGTTCGGTGAAGGACCGGCCGGCGCTGTCGATGATCCGCCACGCCGAGGCGCGCGGCCGGATCAAGCCGGGAGACACTCTGATCGAGCCGACCAGTGGTAATACCGGTATCGGCCTCGCGATGGCGGCGACGATGATGGGCTACAAGCTGATCCTGGTCATGCCGGAGAACTCCAGCGCCGAGCGGGTGCTGACGATGCGCGCCTACGGCGCCGACGTGGTGCTGACCACGGCGGCGCTGTCGATGCCCGGTTCGATCGACGAGGCGCGCCGCATGGAGGCGGCCGGTCAGGGCGTGATCCTCGACCAGTTCGCCAACCCGGACAACCCGCTCGCGCACTACGAGAGCACCGGCCCGGAAATCTGGCAGGACACCGCCGGCACCATCACCCACTTCGTCTCCAGCATGGGCACTACCGGCACCATCATGGGCACCAGTCGTTTCCTGAAGGAGATGAATCCGGCGGTCGAGATCGTCGGCGTGCAGCCGGAGCCGGGCAGCCAGATCCCCGGCATCCGCAAGTGGGAAGACGAGTACCTGCCGAGCATCTGCGACTTCAGTGCCATCGACCGGCTCGAACACGTGTCGCAGGCCGAGGCCGAGCACACCGCGCGGCGGCTGGCGCGCGAGGAGGGCATCCTCGCCGGCCCGTCGTCCGGCGGTGCGCTGGCGGTGGCGCTGAAGCTGTCGGCGCAGCTAGAAAATGCGGTGATCGTGACTATCGTCTGCGACCGCGGCGACCGTTACCTGTCGACCGGGGTGTTCGGCTAAGCGCCGTTCTACCCGGTTCCAAATGCGTTCGGCCAACCTTCAAGGTTGGCCGAACGCATTTGGGGAGGGCTCAGCGCGGCAGCGGCAGCTGCACCGCGTTCAGCGGCTGGCCGCTGTCGGCGCGTTCGACCCAGCCGACCAGCGTCAGCGCACCGCCGTCGGTCGGGCGGGCGAAGTGGGCGCTGGCGTGTAGCGCGCCGCCGCGGTCGGCCAACCACGGCCCCTGCCAGGCGCGTACCACATGCTGATGCTGCAAGGTGACGCCGGCGTTTTCGCCGGCCTTGACCCGGCTGACCAGGCCGTCCTGCGCCAGCGCCAAGCGCAGCTGTTGGCCGGGCTGCAGGCCGCCGGCGTCGAGGCTGGCGTCGATCGCGCCGCCGGCGACACTGGCGCTGAGCTTGAGCGTCGGCGCCTTGGTGCCGGTCTCGGCCAACCGTTCGCGCAGCGCGCCGTCGCGGCGCCAGTCGCCGAACTCGTGGCCGTTGGCGAACACGCCCGGCGTATAGACGAAGCCCTTGCCGTTCGCGGCGGCGAGCCGGTGCTGGCGCGCCTCGAACGCCGGCTGGGCGAAGCGGTCGCGCCAGCCCAGGCTGTCCCAGTAAGGCACGTGCAGCGCCAGCGGGATTACCCGCGGGCCGAAGCGGCCCAGCGTCGCGAGCCAGGCGTCGGCCGGCGGGCAGCTGTTGCAGCCCTCCGAGCTGTACAACTCGACCAACAGCGCCGGCGGGCTGGGGCTGGTCGCGCTGAGCTCGGCGGCGTGACTGGCGATTGGCCAGGCTGTCAGGCCGAGCAGGAACAGGGTGCGCATCGATAGTCTCCCGATAAGGTTGGCCGAGTTCGGATGCTGGTTGGTCGTGGCAAGGTTCCGAATCTGACAGTGCTCGGGCTACAATCGCCGCTGCGAAAGTTTCCGAGGCGGGTCATGGCCCAATACGCGTTTACCCCGGCCGTCAGCGACGGCGTAATGTCCCCGAATAGCTGGTACCAGGCTGCGTCCCGGCAAGATGGCTTCATCCACGACGAGGCGCAGGCGGAGGCGATCGGCCGGCTCGATACGCTGTGGCGCGAGCTGGTCGAGTTCAAGAAGAAGCGCAACCGTCTCCTCGGCCGCAGCCTGCTGAAACCCGAGGTGCCGCGCGGCCTGTATATGTGGGGCGGCGTCGGTCGCGGCAAGAGCTTCCTGATGGACGCGTTCTACGGCTGCCTGCCGTACAAGCGCAAGCGCCGCGTGCACTTCCACGCCTTCATGGCCGAAGTGCACAACCGCCTGCGGACCTTTCATCATCAGCCCGACCCGCTGATCGCCTTGGCCGAACAGTTGGCCCGCGAACTGCGGGTGCTGTGTTTCGACGAATTCCACGTCAGCGACATCGCCGACGCGATGATCCTCGGCCGGCTGTTCGAGTCGCTGTTTGCGCGCGGCGTGGTGGTGGTAGCGACGTCCAATTATCCGCCGGACGAGCTGTACCCGAACGGCCTGCAGCGCCACAACTTCCTGCCGGCGATCGCCATGCTCAAGGCCAACCTGACCGTGCTCAACGTCGACGGCGGCCAGGACTATCGTCTGCGCGAGCTGACCCGCGAACCGCTGTTCCTGGTACCGGCCGGCGAAGCGGCCGACGCGCAGCTGACGGCGCTGTTCCAGCGCCTGACCGCCGGCGCCACGCCGCTCTCGCCGGCGATCGAGGTGCTCGGCCGCACCATCGCCACCCGCGCGCACGCGCCGGGGGTGATCTGGTTCGACTTCGCGGCGATCTGCGGCGGCCCGCGTGCGCAGACCGACTACCTGGAGATCGCCCGCGAGTACCACACCGTACTGGTGTCCGACATCCCGAAGCTGCCGGCGAGCCAGGCCAACGAGGCGCGCCGCTTCACCTGGCTGGTCGACGTGTTCTACGACCACCGCGTCAAACTGATCGCGTCGAGCGAGGTGGTCGCCGACGACATCTACACCGAGGGGGTGCAGTCGAACGAGTTCTTCCGCACCGCCAGCCGGTTGACCGAGATGCAGTCGTCGAGCTATCTGGCGCTGCCGCATCTGGGCGACGAGTTCCAACTGGTGCCGAGCCAGGACGTGGTCACAGGTTAAGCTTGGCCGAACCGGCTTGATCGACGCCGCCCAAGCAAACGGCCCCGCTTGCGGGGCCGTTGTTTATGATGCAGCGCTTACTTGCCGAGCGGCTGCAGCAGCGGCTGGTAGCCGAGCCCCTTCAGCGTGGCGATCGCCTCGTCCGCCTCGGCGCGGCTGCGATACGGGCCGACGGTGACCCGGGTCTCGGTGTGCGCCTCGATGCCCTTCTCCTTCAGCGCTTTCACCAGCTTCTCGGCGTTCTCGGTGCTGTTGAACAGGCCCAGCTGCAGCTGGTAGCCGAACGAGCTGCCCTCCGGCTTGGCCGCGGCGGCGGCCGGCGCGACCGGTTTGCTCGGCGCCACCGGGGCGCTGGCGATCGGCAGCACCTTCTTCTGCACCACTACGACCGGCGGCGGGGGGCTCGGCTGCTGCTTGACCGGCGGCGCCGATGGCGGGGGAGCTAGCTGTGCCGGGCCGACCGCCGCCAGCGCCGGCGTGCGGCCGGTGTCGGGCGAGGAGGGCAGGCCGGGCGAGGCCTGTGGTGGGCTCTTGGGCGGCGCGGTCAGCGCCGCCGGCGCGCTCGCCACCGGCGGCGGGCTCGACAGCACGCTGCTCGCCTCGAGCTTCTCGATCACATTGCCGGAGGCGTCCTTGTTGACGATCTTGCCGCTGCTGGTCTGCGGCGAGCCGGTGGTAGTCTCGACCTTGGAGCGGTGGCTGGACAAGAGCGCGGCGGCACCCAGTGCGGCGATGACCACGCCGCCGGCGATCGCGAGACGCTTCTTGATGCGCTTGTCGGTGGGGTCGGCGGGTCGGCGGAAAGGGGCTTTTTTGGGCGGGGTCATTGCTTATATTTTGTTCAGCATCGCCTTGAAAAGGCTGCTAAAATGCCGGGTTCCTTAACGAATTACAACGTCAGCTGGCTGACTGTTTCAAACAGTGTAGCCAGTTGTTCTGCATATTGGGAGAGTAATATGGCAATCGAACGCACCCTGTCCATCATCAAGCCGGACGCTGTCGCTAAAAACGTGATCGGCAAGATCTACGACCGCTTCGAATCGAACGGTCTGAAAGTGATCGCCGCACGCATGAAGCAGCTGACCCGCGCCGAAGCCGAAGGCTTCTACGCCGTGCACAAAGAGCGTCCGTTCTTCAACGACCTGGTGACCTTCATGATCTCCGGTCCGGTGATGGTGCAAGCGCTCGAAGGCGAAAACGCCGTGCTGAAGCACCGCGATCTGATGGGCGCCACCGACCCGAAGAAGGCTGAAGCCGGCACCATCCGCGCCGACTTTGCCGACTCGATCGACGCCAACGCCGTACACGGCTCGGACAGCCTGGAGAACGCCGCGAACGAAATCGCCTACTTCTTCGACGCTGCCGACCTCTGCTCGCGCTAAGCATCGGTTCCAGACGGGCGGCCCCGGCCGCCCGGTTTCTGCTGTTTCCCCGATTACTGCCATGAAAACCAACCTGCTCGACTTCAACCTGGCGCAACTGACCGACCACTTTGCCGCGATGGGCGAAAAGCCATTCCGCGCCAAACAGGTGATGCGCTGGATGCACCAGATGGGCGAGTCCGACTTCGACGCGATGACCGATCTGGCCAAGAGCCTGCGCGCCAAGCTGATCGAGTCGGCCGAAGTGCGCGTGCCGTCGTTGATGACCGGGCAGGACAGCAGTGATGGCACCCGCAAGTGGCTGCTCGACGTCGGCACCGGCAACGGTGTCGAGACCGTGTTCATCCCCGATAACGAACGCGGCACCTTGTGCGTGTCATCCCAGGTCGGCTGTGCGCTGGAGTGCACCTTCTGCTCCACCGGCCGCCAGGGTTTCAACCGGAATCTGACCACCGCCGAGATCATCGGCCAGCTGTGGTGGGCCAATAAGGCGATGGGCGTCACCCCGAAGAACGAGCGGGTGATCTCCAACGTGGTGATGATGGGCATGGGCGAGCCGCTCGCCAACTTCGACAACGTGGTCAGCGCCTTGCAGATCATGCTCGACGACCACGCCTACGGGCTGAGCCGCCGCCGCGTCACCGTGTCGACCTCGGGCCTGGTGCCGCAGATGGACCGGCTGCGCGACGCCTGTCCGGTGGCGCTGGCGGTGTCCTTGCACGCCTCGAACGACACGATCCGCGATGAGATCGTGCCGATCAACAAGAAATACCCGCTGAAGGAGCTGATGGCGGCCTGCCGGCGCTATCTGGAAAAGGCCCCGCGCGACTTCGTGACGTTTGAATACGTGATGCTTGACGGTGTCAACGACAGACAGGAACATGCACGGCAATTGATAGAGCTCGTCAAGGACGTGCCGTGCAAGTTCAACCTGATCCCGTTCAATCCATTTCCGAACTCGGGCTACGGCCGCTCCAGCAACAACGCGATCCACGCCTTCCGCTCGATCCTGCAGGAAGCGGGCTTCGTGGTGACGGTGCGCAAGACCCGCGGCGACGACATCGACGCGGCCTGTGGTCAGTTGGCCGGGCAGGTGCAGGACAAAACACGCCGACAGGCCAAGTGGCAGCAGATCGTCGAGCAGCGCGAGCATTGAGCCGGCGCTGGCCGGGCCTGCTGGCGTGCCTTGCCGCGGCTGTGTTCAGCGGCGCCGTGCTGGCGGCGGCTTCGTCGCGTGATCTCGCGCAGATTCGTACCCAGCTCGCCATCGAATACACCCGGGTCGGCAATCTGAAGGTCGCGCTCGATTCGGCCAACGAGGCGATCGCCGCCGACCCAAGCTATATGCCCGGTCATCTGATGCGGGCCAACGTGCTACAACTGTTGAAAGTGGATGGCGAGGCCGAGCAGAGCTTCAAGCGTGCGCTGACTCTGGAGCCCGCCAACCCCGAGGCCAACAACAATTACGGCTGGTTCCTCTGCCAGCGCGGCCGGGTCGACGAGTCGCTCGGCTACTTCAACCGGGCGCTGGCCGACCCGCTGTACGATTCGCCGCAGACCGCCCGCCTCAACCTGGGCGTCTGCCTGGCCAGGCTCGGCCGCAAGGCCGAAGCCAACGATCAGTTTCTGGCCGCTTTGCAGGTGGCCCCGAACTTTCCCGGGGCGCTGAAGGAGCTGGCCCGCTTTTATCTGGAGCAGGGTAACGGCAAGCTGGCGGGGTTCTACTTCGACCGGTTGACCCGCACCGGAGCGCCGCTGTCGGCCGACGAGCTGATGCTGGGTGTCGCGATTGCCCGCCTG
Source organism: Crenobacter sp. CS_VA4 (assembly GCF_055597485.1). Classification (NCBI taxonomy): domain Bacteria; kingdom Pseudomonadati; phylum Pseudomonadota; class Betaproteobacteria; order Neisseriales; family Neisseriaceae; genus Crenobacter; species Crenobacter sp. CS_VA4. Next base: position 17,058 of record NZ_JBVMAE010000003.1, on the reverse strand, counting down.
AACGGCGAGCGCAACCGCGAGCAGCAGTTCGCCGGCCAGCTCAAGTCCCGTTTTCCCGACTCCAGGGAAACCCAACAGCTGTTAAGTGGACTTTAAAACGATGGAACACACCGAAACACCAATAACAACGCCGGAACCGAACGGTGTCGGTGCCCGTCTCAAGGCAGCACGGGAGGCGGCAGGGTTGAGCCTGGGAGACGTGGCGGATCGTCTGAAGCTGTCGATTCGTCAGCTGGAAGCGCTCGAGAGCGATAACTTCGATGCCTTGCCGGGGCCGGCCTTCGTGCGCGGCTTCGTGCGCAACTACGCGCGCTTTCTCGCTATCGACAGCGCGCCGCTGATGGCGGCGCTCGAGTCCCGCGTGCCGTCGGTAGCCAAGGTGGTCGAGAACTTCGCCCATGAAACCGAGCCGGCCCCGGGCGAGGCCGAGCCGGCGCGCCGCCGCGGCCCGCTGGTGGCCGTCGGCTTGGTGGTGGTAGTGGGACTGGTGGCAGCTGGCTGGTGGTGGAGCAAGTCGAACGCCGAAAAACCCGCCAGCAATGCCGAGCTCGCGCCGATGATGGCCGATCAGGCGTCGGCACCGGCTGCACAGGCGGCATCGGTTCCGGTCGCAGTGGCTTCGGCGCCGAGCGCCGTGCCGGCACCGGCGGCCAAGCCCGCGGCACCGGTTGTCGCGCCAGCTGTCGCGGCACAGGCAGCGGCCAGTGCGCCGGCCGCGCAACCGGCCGGCAACGGCGAAGTCCGGCTGAAGGTGAGCGGTGACGCGTGGATTTCGGTGGTCGACGCGACCGGCAAGAAGCTGGTGTACCAAACGCTGTCCGCCGGCACCGACAAGAGCGTCAGCGGCACGCCGCCGTTTGCGGTGCGCATCGGTAACGCTCCGGCCGTCGAGCTGTCGTACAACGGTCAGCCGGTGGATCTGAAGCACAAGACGCACGGCACCACGGCCAACGTGAAACTCAAGTAAACCAACGAGCAGGTGGTGAGCGAGTAATGGATAGCGACAAGTTGATTCGCCGCGCGACGCGCCAGGTGATGATCGGCCACGTGCAGGTCGGCTCCGGTGCGCCGGTGATGGTGCAGTCGATGACCAACACCGATACGGCGGACGCCGCCGCGACCGCCGCGCAGGTGAAGGAGCTGGCCGACGCCGGTTCCGAAGTGGTGCGCATTACCGTCAACAGCCCGGAAGCCGCCGCCGCGGTGGCGGAAATCCGCCAGCGTCTCGACGATCTGGGCTGCGATACTCCCTTGGTCGGCGACTTTCACTTCAACGGCGATCGGCTGCTGCGCGACTACCCGTCGGCCGCCAAGGCGCTGGCGAAATACCGGATCAACCCGGGCAACGTCGGCCGCGGCGCCAAGCGGGACGACAAGTTCGGTTTCATGATCGAGCAGGCGATCGCCCACGACAAGCCGGTGCGGATCGGCGTCAACTGGGGCAGCCTCGACCAGGAGCTGGCCGCCCGGCTGATGGACGCCAACAACCGTTCGGCCAAGCCCTTGCCGCCGGCGGCGATCATGCGCGAGGCGCTGATCGTGTCGGCGCTGGAGTCGGCCGACAAGGCGATGGAGCTGGGACTGTCGGCCGACAAGATCATCCTGTCGTGCAAGGTCAGCCACGTGCAGGACCTGATCGCGGTGTACCGCGACCTGGGCGGCCGTTGCGATTTCCCGTTGCACCTGGGGTTGACCGAGGCCGGCATGGGCTCGAAGGGCATCGTCGCGTCGACCGCGGCGCTGTCGGTGCTGCTGCAGGAAGGCATCGGCGACACCATCCGCATCTCGCTGACACCGGCCCCGGGCGAGTCGCGCACCAGGGAGATCATCGTCGCGCAGGAAATCCTGCAGACGATGGGCCTCCGGAGCTTCACCCCGCTGGTCACCGCCTGTCCGGGTTGCGGTCGCACCACCAGCACCTTCTTCCAGGAACTGGCCGACGGCATCCAGACCTACCTGCGAGAGCAGATGCCGGTGTGGCGGCTGCAGTACCCCGGCGTCGAAGACCTGAACGTGGCGGTGATGGGCTGCGTGGTGAACGGTCCGGGCGAGAGCAAGCTCGCGGATATCGGCATCAGCCTGCCGGGCACCGGCGAAGTGCCGGTCGCGCCGGTGTACGTGGACGGTGAGAAAACCGTCACCCTGAAGGGCGATCACATCGCGGACGAATTCATGGCGATCGTCGACGACTATGTGCGGACGCGTTACAGCGAGGGCGGCGCCAAGCGCCGCGAAGCCGTGGCACGGACCATTCCGATCAAGCCGCTGGCTTGATTCGGCCAACGTTTAGCAGTTTGGGATAAAGAAGCACTAATGGCACAGAAAATCCAGGCGGTTCGCGGCATGAACGATGTGCTGCCGGCCGAATCGCACCAGTGGGAGTATTTCGAGTCGGTCCTGCGTCAACTCCTGGCCGATTACGGTTATCAGAACATCCGCACCCCGATCGTCGAATCGACGCCGCTGTTCGTGCGCTCGATCGGCGCGGTCACCGACATCGTCGAGAAGGAGATGTACACCTTCACCGACAGCCTGAACGGCGACAGCCTGACGCTGCGTCCGGAAGGCACCGCCGGGACGCTGCGTGCGGTGGTCGAGCACAACCTGCTCTACAACGCCACCCAGAAGCTGTGGTACATGGGCCCGATGTTCCGCCACGAACGGCCGCAGAAAGGCCGCTACCGCCAGTTCCACCAGATCGGCATCGAGGCGCTCGGCTTTGCCGGCCCGGACATTGACGCGGAAATCCTCCTGATGACCGCCGACCTGTGGAAGCGGCTCGACATCGACCAGTACGTGCAGCTTGAGATCAACACGCTCGGCAACAAGGAAGAACGTGCCGCGCACCGCGAAGCGCTGATCAAGCACCTGGAAGCCAACGTCGAGATCCTCGACGAGGACGGCAAGCGCCGTATGTACACCAACCCGCTGCGCGTGCTCGACACCAAGAACCCGGCGCTGCAGGAAATGGCCAATAGCGCGCCGCGCCTGTTCGACTACCTCGGCGCCGAATCGCGAGCCCATTACGAGGGCTGGAAGGCGATGGCCGAGGCGATCGGCATCCGCTACCTGGAAAATCCGCGCCTGGTGCGCGGTCTCGACTACTACAACCAGTCGGTGTTCGAGTGGGTCACCACCGAACTCGGTGCGCAGGGCACCGTCTGTGCGGGCGGCCGTTACGACGGCCTGGTCGAGCAGCTCGGCGGCAAGCCGGCGCCGGGCATCGGCTTCGGCATCGGCATGGAGCGGGTGCTGTTGCTGCTGCAGGAAAAACACCTGCTACCGGCGCAGCGCTCGGTCGACGTCTACCTGGTGCAGCAGGGCGACGGCGCCCCGCTGTACGCGATGAAACTGGCCAAGCAGTTGCGCGAAGCCGGTTACTCGGTGGTCCAGCATATGGGCGAGGGCAGCTTCAAGTCGCAGATGAAGAAGGCCGACGGTAGCGGCGCCCGCTACGCCGTGATCGTCGGTGAAAACGAGATCGCGTCGGGTCAGGCAACGCTCAAGCCGTTGCGTGGCGACGTCGCGCAGCAAACCGTTACGTTGGCCGAACTGGTCGCGTCGCTCGGTCGCCTCGACCGCCAAGGGGAATAAGGCATGGCTTTCGATTTGCAGGAACAGGAACAGATCGACGAACTGAAGGCGTTCTGGGGCACGTGGGGCAAGTGGATTGCCGGCGTGGTGCTGGCCAGTGCGGTCGGCTACTCGGGCTTCGTCGGCTGGAAGCACTACCAGCAGAACCAGGCGGAAAAGGCCGCGGTGCTGTACGGTCAGCTCGAGCAGGCGGCCCAGCAGGGCGATCTGGCCAAGCTGAAGCCGGTGCAGGCGGCGCTCGCCGCCGACTACTCGTCGACCGCCTACGCGACGCGCGGCGCGCTGTTGGCCGCCCGTGTGGCGTTCGACAAGAACGACCTGGCCACCGCCAAGACCCAGCTCAAGTGGGTGGCCGATACCAGCAAGGAACCGGGCGTGAAGGCGGTGGCGCAGTTGCGTTACGCCAGCGTGCTGCTGGACGAGAAGCGCTACGACGCAGCGATCGCCGAGCTGGAAGGCGAGCACGCCGCCTCGTTCGACGCGCTGTTCCTCGATCTGAAGGGCGACGTCTACCAGGCCAAGGGCGACGCCAAGGCGGCCCGCGAGGCGTATAAGACGGCGCTGGCCAAGCTGGTCGGCGAGTCGCCGAACCGCCAGCTGATCCAGACCAAACTCGACGCGCTGGGAGCCTGATGATGCGAATGAAGCTACTGGCCACGGCCATCCTCTCTTCCGTCCTGCTCGGCGGCTGCGCCAGCTGGTTCGGCGGCGACCAGGTCAACGCGCCGACGCCGCTGCACGACATCAAGGTCGAGCAGAAGCTTTCGGTGAAGTGGGCCCAAGACATCGGCGATACCAGCCGCGGCGGTTTCACCCCGCTGTACCGCAACGGCAATGTGATCGTCGCCAACGCTGACGGCACGATCCGCGTGCTCGACGCGCTGAGCGGTCGTACCAGCTCGCGCTGGGACCTGAAAAAGACTGCGCTGACCAGCGGCATCGCCGCCGACGATGGCTCGGTCTACGTCGGCACCGGCGACGGCTCGCTGCTGGCGATCGATCGCAGCAACGGCAAGGTGCGCTGGCGCCAGACGCTGACCAGCATCGCGCTGGAAGCGCCGCAGCTGGTCGGCCAGGTGCTGGTGGTGCGCACCAACGACGGTCGCCTGACCGGCTTTGACGTGCAGGACGGCAAGCAGCTGTGGTCGGTGGCGAAGTCGCTGCCGCAGCTGATCGTGCGCAACACCGCCTCGCTGACCGCGGTCGGCAACGAGGCGCTGCTGTCCGGCCAGGCCGGCGGTCGCCTGCAGGCACTGCGCCCGGCGACCGGCGACGTGCTGTGGGACGTGGCGGTGGCCAACCCGCGCGGCGCCTCCGAGCTGGAACGCGTCACCGACGTGGTCAGCCGTCCGGTGTTCGACCACGGCCAGATCTGCGCCGCCGCCTACCAGGGCCGGGTCGCCTGCTTCGACGCGCGCAGCGGCAACATGATGTGGGCGCGCGAGCTGTCGTCGAGCCAGGGTCTGGCGGTCGATGCCAACCGGCTCTACGTCACCGCCGACGACGGTACGGTCTGGGCGTTCGACCGCGGCACCGGCCGCAATCTGTGGAAGCTCGACGACCTGAAATTCCGCACCGTGTCCGGCCCGGCGGTGCTCGGCAACACCGTGCTGGTGGTCGACGGTGAGGGCTACGCTCACCTGATCAACGGCGATGACGGTCGCCTGATCGGTCGCCAGAAGGTCGGCACCGATGCGCTGACCGCACAACCTGTTTCGCTCGGCGACACCGTGCTGCTGCAAGGCAGCAGCGGTCGCCTGGCACTCGTTTCTTTGGGATAAGCTGTAAGTAATGAAACCCACTATTGCCTTGGTCGGACGACCGAACGTCGGTAAGTCGACCCTCTTCAACCGCCTGACCCGCAGCCGCGATGCGCTGGTGGCGGATCAGCCCGGCCTGACCCGCGACCGTCACTACGGTCACGGCCGGGTCGGCAGCAAGCCGTACCTGGTGGTCGACACCGGTGGCTTCGAGCCGGTGGTCGACGAGGGCATCCTGTTCGAGATGGCCAAGCAGACCCTGCAGGCGGTCGACGAGGCGGACGCGATCATCTTCCTGGTCGACGGCCGCAACGGCGTCACCCCGCAGGACAAGATCATCGCCAACCGGCTGCGCCAGAGCGGCCGGCCGGTGTTCCTGGCGGTCAACAAGGCCGAGGGGATGAACCGGGCGATCGCCGCGGCCGAGTTCTACGAACTGGGTCTCGGCGATCCGCTGGCGATCTCCGCCGCACACGGCGACGGCGTCCGCGACCTGGTGGAGTTGGCGCTCGAGCCGTTCCCGGAAGAGGACAACGAGGAGAAGGTCAAGCACCCGAAGTTCGCGGTGATCGGCCGGCCGAACGTCGGCAAGTCGACGCTGGTCAACGCCATCCTCGGCGAAGAGCGGGTGATCGCCTTCGACCATCCGGGCACCACCCGCGACAGCATCTATATCGACTTCGAACGCGAAGGCCATCCGTACACCATCATCGATACCGCCGGCGTGCGTCGCCGCGCCAAGGTCGACGAGGCGATCGAAAAGTTCTCGGTGGTGAAAACCATGCAGGCGATCGAGGACGCCAACGTCGTCGTGCTGGTGCTCGACGCGCAGCAGGACGTCGCCGACCAGGACGCGACCATCGCCGGTTTCGCGCTGGAAGCGGGACGCGCGCTGGTCGTGGCGGTCAACAAGTGGGACAATCTCGATCAGGCGCAGAAGGACAAGGTCAAACACGACATCGCCCGCAAGCTGGGATTCCTGGAATTTGCCAAGTTCCATCAAATCTCGGCGCTGCAGGGGCGCGGCGTGACCGACCTGTTCAAGTCGATCGACGAGGCGTACCAGGCGGCGATGGCGAAGCTGGCCACGCCGAGGCTGACCCGGGTGCTGGAGACCGCGGTCGAGCGCCAGGCGCCACCGCGTAACGGGATGATGCGGCCGAAGCTGCGCTATGCGCACCAGGGCGGCATGAACCCGCCGATCATCGTGATTCACGGCAATTCGCTTAACGCGATTCCGGAAAGTTATACCCGCTATCTGGAACATACGTTCCGGAAAGCGTTCAACCTGCAAGGCACGCCATTACGGGTGCAGTACAAGACCAGCGAAAACCCGTTCCACCAGGAGCGGAATCCGCGCCCGGGCGACCGCCCGGGAGCGCGGCGCGGCAAAAAATAGTCCGGCAACTTTTTTTCTGCTACAACTAAGCGAGCAGGCCGGTCGATAACAATTTTTATTTAAAATCACCTATTCGGAGATTAACGAATGAGTTCCAAAGGGCAAATGTTACAAGACCCGTTTCTGAACACGCTGCGCAAAGAACATGTGCCGGTGTCGATCTATCTGGTGAACGGTATCAAGCTGCAGGGGCAGATCGAGTCGTTCGACCAATACGTGGTTCTGCTGAAAAACACCGTCACCCAGATGGTTTACAAACACGCGATCTCCACCGTTGTGCCTGCTCGCCCGGTCAGCATCCCGCATGACCATGTCGTGCAAAAGCCGGAACAGCAAGACGCCTGATACTGCGTCTAACCGGCTGATGCCCGCGAAACGGTTGTTTCGCGGGCATCAGCCTTCCTTTTTTCTCCGCCCGGTAATTTCAGGTGTTTGATCGTCCTGACATAGGTGACAAGGCCATCCTGGTCTGCCTCGACTTCGGTGAGCCGGACTTCCGCGACGGCGTCGACGAGTGCGCCGACCTGGTACGCAGTGCCGGCGTCGACGTGGCCGACATCGTCGAAGGCAAACGCAGCCGTCCCGACCCCGCGCTGTTTGCCGGCAAGGGCAAGGTCGAGGAGATTGCCGCCGTCGTTAGCGCCACCTCGGCCAACGTGGTGGTGTTCAACCATGCGCTGTCGCCGGCGCAGGAGCGCAACCTCGAACGCCAGTTGCAGTGCCGGGTGATCGACCGTCGCAGCCTGATCCTCGATATCTTCGCGCAGCGCGCGCGCAGTCACGAGGGCAAGCTGCAGGTGGAGCTGGCTCAGTTGTCGCACCTCGCTACCCGGCTGGTGCGCGGCTGGACCCACTTGGAGCGGCAGAAGGGTGGTATCGGTCTGCGCGGCCCGGGTGAAACCCAGTTGGAGACCGACCGTCGTTTGCTCGGTAAGCGCGTCAAGATGCTCAAGGACCGTCTGGCGACGGTGCAGAAGCAGCGCACCACGCAGCGCAAGGGGCGCAGCCGGGCCGGGGTAGTGTCGGCGTCGATCGTCGGCTACACCAACGCCGGCAAGTCGACGCTGTTTAACAGCCTGACCAAGGCGCGCGCCTACACGGCCGACCAGCTGTTCGCCACGCTCGATACCACCAGCCGCAAGCTGTACCTGAACGAATCGGCGTCGGTGGTGCTGTCGGACACGGTCGGCTTCATTCGTGATCTGCCTCATACCTTGGTGGCGGCGTTCCGTGCCACGCTCGAGGAGACCGTACAGGCCGACTTCCTGCTGCACGTGGTCGATTCGGCCAACCAGGCCCGCGACCGGCAGGTCGAGGAGGTCAATCTGGTACTCGGCGAGATCGGTGCGGAAGGCATTCCGCAGCTGCTGGTCTGGAACAAAACCGACCTGAAAGGCCTGCCGCCGGCGATCGAGCGCGACGCCAATGGCGTGGCGATCGGCGTGCGGGTTTCTGCTCTGACCGGCGAAGGCTTGGAACTCTTGCGGGAAGCGTTGGCCGAACGTGTGCAAGCCCTTCAAACCGAATATCTGAAAGAAGAACACAACAACAATGTCGCAGTATGATCCGAATAGGGGACGCCGGAATAATGACGGACCGCCGGACCTCGATGAGCTGTTTCGCCGCCTGAACCAGAAACTGGCCCGCCTTCTGGGCGCCAAGCCGGCGGGTGGTGGCGTTCCCGAACCCGATAGCAAGCTGGCCCTCAAGGGCGGTGCCCTGACCGTTGTCGGCGTGCTGGCCGCGATTTGGCTGGCCAGCGGCCTCTATGTGGTCGACGCGCGCGAGGAGGGGGTGGTGCTGCGGCTGGGCAGCTACAACCGCACCACCGAGTCCGGTCTGCAGTGGCATATTCCGTACCCGTTCGAGAAGGTCGAGATTGTCAACCAGACCGAAGTGCGCAGCATCGAGATCGGCTATCGCAGCAGTGCCAAGAACCGGGTGCCGGAAGAGTCGTTGATGCTGACCCAGGATCAGAACATCATCGACGTGCAGCTGTCGGTGCAGTACGACGTCACCGACCCGAAGGCATTCTTGTTCAACAACGCGGCCAACGACCGCGACGCCAAGGATATCGTCAAGCAGGTGGCCGAAACCGCGATCCGCGAGGAGGTGGGCCGCAGCAAGGTCGACTTCGTGCTGAACGAAGGCCGTGCCCAGCTTGCCGCCAACACCCAGAAGCTGATGCAGGGCATTCTCGATCGTTACGGCATGGGAGTGCGCATCGCCAAGGTCAACATCAACGACGTGCAACCGCCGGAGCAGGTGATTGCCGCATTCGACGATGCGATCAAGGCCGGCCAGGACAAGGACAAGCTACGCAACGAGGGCCTGGCCTACGCTAACGAGGTGATTCCGAAGGCCAAGGGCCTGGCGGCACGCCTGCTGGAAGAGGCGCAGGGCTACCGGCAGAAGGTGGTGGCCAACGCCGAGGGTGATGCGTCGCGCTTCAAACAAGTGTTGCCCGAATACAACAAAGCACCGAAGGTCACCCGTGACCGGCTCTACTTCGACATGATGCAACAGATCATGAACAGCACCACCAAGGTCGTCGTCGACCAGAAAGGTGGCAATAACCTGCTCTACCTGCCGCTCGACAAGCTGATCCAGGCGACCAATCCGGGCGCAACGCTGCCGGCGGCGCCGGCGACCCAGCCGGACGCCGCTGCGCAACAGCCAACACCGAGCGCGCCTGCCGCTTCGGCCAACTCGTCCCGTGGAGGGGGCCGTGAGGTCACCCGCGGCCGCGACTTCGGGGGGCAGTGAGCATGGATAAACTGATCCCAACACTCGTCGCGATCATCGGCGCCGCCTTGGTCGCCAGCCTGTCGTTGTTCACCGTCGACCAGCGCCAGTTCGCGCTACTGTTTCAGTTCGGTGAAGTCGTCAGCGTGATCAAGGAGCCAGGTATCCATTTCAAGGTGCCGCTGCTGCAGAACGTGCGCTATTTTGACCGTCGTATCCAGACGATCGATGCCGAAGCGCCGGAGCTGTTCAATACCCGCGAGAAGAAGAACGTGCTGGTCGACAGCTACGTGAAATGGCGCGTGGTCAACGTCGAGCAGTTCTACAAGAGCGTCGGCGGCAACGAGCAGGCGGCCGTGTCGCGGCTGCGCCAGACCATCAACGACGGCCTGCGTGCCGAGTTCGGCAAGAAGACCGTCGCCGACGTGATTTCCGGCCAGCGCGACCAGGTGATGGACGTGGTGCGCAAGCGTGCCGACGCCGATGCGCGCAAGATCGGCGTGGAAATTCTCGATGTCCGCTTAAAGCGCGTCGATTTTCCGGATAAAATTAGCTCTTCGGTGTACGACCGCATGCAGTCCGAGCGGCGCACCGTCGCCAGTCAGCTGCGCAGTGAAGGTTCGGCCGATGCCGAGCGGATCCGCGCCGACGCCGACCGCCAGCGCGAGGTGATCCTCGCCGAGGCGTACAAAGAGGCGCAGCAGCTGAAGGGCGAGGGCGATGGTAAGGCGGCGGGGATCTACTCCGATGCCTACGGCAAGAACCCGGAGTTCTACGCCTTCTGGCGCAGCATGGACGCGTACAAGCAGTCCTTCAAGAACAAGAGCGACGTGCTCGTGCTTGAACCGACCTCGGAGTTCTTCAAATACTTCAAGAACCCGCAGCTCGGAGCGAGCAAGGGCAAGTAACAATCCGACATGAATGCGCTGGCCGGGTCTCCGGCCAGTTTGCTGATGACAAGGCGGGAGCCTCTCCCGCCTTTAGCTTGTGTGGCTATCGACAATGCGTAATTGGCTGTTACCCGAACATATCGCTGACATTCTGCCCGCCACCGCGCGCCAGGTAGAAACGGCCAAGGCCGCGATGCTGGAGCAGTTCCGCACCAGCGGCTACGAACTGGTGTCTCCGCCGCTGCTGGAGTACATCGACTCGCTGATGGCCGAGAGCGATCCCGGTCTGGCGCTGAAGACCTTCCGCGTGGTCGACCAACTGTCTGGTCGCCAGCTCGGCGTACGCGCCGACATCACGCCGCAGGTGGCGCGCATCGATGCGCATCTGCTCGCCGAGCGCACCGGGGTGACCCGGTTGTGCTACGCCGGCAGCGTGCTGCACGCCCGCCCCAGCGGCCTGATGAGCTCGCGCGAGCCGTTGCAGATCGGCGCCGAGCTGTACGGCTACGCCGGCACCGAAGCCGACCTGGAAATCGTCGAACTGATGCTGGCGGCGCTGCGCCTGGTCAAGGTCGACGGCGTGCGCCTCGACCTCGGTCACATCGCGATCTTCCGCGGCCTGGCCGCCGCCGCCGGCCTGCCGGCACCGGCGGCGCGCGAGCTGCTCGACGTGCTGCAGACCAAGGACATCGCGACCATCCGCGAGCTGGTGGCCGACGTGGCCGAGCCGTTCAAGAGCGCCTTCCTGGTGCTGCCGGAGCTGTACGGCCGCGGCGAGGTGCTCGACAAGGCGCGCACCAAGCTGCCGTCGCTGCCGGAGATCGAGCTGGGCCTGATGCAGCTCGCGGCGGTCGGCCGCGCGCTGGAGGGCTCGCTCGATGTCAGCTACGACCTGGCCGAACTGCGTGGCGACAGCTACCACACCGGCCTGATGTTCGCCGCGTACGCGCCGGGCTGGTCCGAGGCGATCGCTCGCGGCGGCCGCTACGACAACGTCGGCCGAAGTTTCGGCCGCGCCCGTCCGGCCACCGGTTTCAGCCTGGACTTGCGCGACCTGATCCGCATCCTGCCGCAGCGCCACCACGAACTGGCGATTCGCGTCGCCGCCCGGCTGTTGCCGGATGCCCGTGCCGAGATCGACGCGCTGCGTCGCCGTGGCGATGTGGTCATCATCGACTACCTGGGCGAGTCCGCCCAAGCCCTCAATTGCGACCGCGAACTGGTGCGGACCGCCGAGGGCTGGCAGGTGGTTTCGTTCAACTGATTTGAATTCTGACGCAAGAGGTTTTACCAAAATGTCCAAGAACGTTGTCGTGATCGGTACCCAGTGGGGTGATGAAGGCAAAGGCAAGATCGTTGACTGGCTGACCGATCACGCCAAGGGCGTGGTGCGCTTCCAGGGTGGCCACAACGCGGGCCACACCCTGGTGGTCGGCGGCAAGAAGACCGTGCTGCACCTGATCCCGTCGGGCATCCTGCGTGAAGGCGTGGACTGCTTCATCGGTAGCGGCGTGGTGTTGTCGCCGGAAGCGCTGCTGAAGGAAATCGACGAACTGGAAGCCGCCGGCATTGACGTCGCCAGCCGCTTGCTGATCGCCGAGACCTGCCCGCTGATCCTGCCGTACCACGTGGCACTGGATCAGGCCCGCGAAGCGGCCAAGGGCGCCGGCAAGATCGGCACCACCGGTCGCGGCATCGGCCCGGCCTACGAAGACAAGATCGCCCGCCGTGCACTGCGCGTGATCGACCTGTTCGACCGCGAACGCTTCGCCACCAAGCTGCAGGAAAACCTCGCGCTGTACAACTTCCAGCTGACCGAGTTCTTCAAGGTCGCGCCGGTGTCGTTCGACGAGGTGTTCGAGGCGGCGATGCAGATGGCCGAACGGATCAAGCCGATGGTCGGCGACGTGTCGCGCACCCTGTACGAGATGAACAAGCGCAGCGAAAAGCTGCTGTTCGAAGGCGCGCAGGGCACGCTGCTCGACATCGACCACGGCACCTACCCGTACGTGACCTCGTCCAACTGCGTGGCCGGCGCGGCCGCTCCGGGCGCCGGTGTGGCGCCGCAGATGCTCAACTACGTGCTCGGCATCGTGAAGGCGTACACCACCCGCGTCGGCTCGGGCCCGTTCCCGACCGAGCTGTTCGACGACGTCGGCGCCGGCCTCGGTGAGCGCGGTAGCGAATTCGGCGCGACCACCGGCCGTGCCCGTCGCTGTGGCTGGTTCGACGCCGCCGCGCTGAAGCGCTCGATCCAGATCAACGGCGTGTCCGGCATGTGCGTCACCAAGCTCGACGTGATGGACGGCATGGACGAGATCAAGCTGTGCGTGGGCTACAAGCTCGACGGCAAGTCCGTCGACATCCTGCCGTTCGGTTCCGAAGCCGTCGCCGGCTGCGAACCGGTGTACGAAACCATGCCGGGCTGGACCGACAGCACCTTCGGCGTGAAGCGCTACGAAGAACTGCCGGCCGCCGCCAAGGCGTACCTGAAGCGCATCGAGGAAATCTGCGAGGCGCCGGTCGACATGATCTCGACCGGTCCGGACCGCGAAGAGACCATCGTGCTGCGCCATCCGTTCGGCGGCTGATTCCACGCGTATCGATGTTAAAGCGGGCGCCCCTCTGGGCGCCCGTTTTGTTTTGAGGTTTAGCTGGGTTTAGCTGGCGGGTGCGTCGCTGCAGCCGCGCTTCGGCCAACCTTGGCGCCGGCCTTGCCGGGTTGCGGGTAACCGTCATTCAGCGTCTTCAGGAAGGCGAGCATATCGTCGATGTCGTGGGCGCTGAACGCCGGCTTGTCACCCGGATGTTGGCCGAACGGCGCCTCCCTATTGATGTTCTTCCGGTAGCGCGCCGGCAGGTCGTCGAACTGGTCGGCCTTGCCGTCGGCACCGCGCGGATACCAGCGCTCCGGTCGGCTGTCGCGCTCGGCGTAGAACTCGAGCACCTGGCGCAGGCTGTGGAAGGCCCCGTTGTGGAAGAAGCTCTGCCGGGTCGCGACGTTGCGCAGCGACGGGGTGCGGAACAGCCCGCAGTACTCGGGCTTGTCCTTCAGGTCGGTGCGTAGCGGGCCGCACAGCCCCAGGTCGTGGTAGGTCGGGTCGGCGTTGACGGCCAGCTTGCCGTTGCGCGGCACGCCGAGCGCGATATGGCCGAAGTCGCTGAACGCCGGGAACGCACCTTCCGGGGTGATCTCGCTCAGGTGGCAGGAGGCGCAGTTGCCCTTCTTCGGGTCGTTGAACACCGCCAGGCCGCGCCTTTCCTGGCGGCTCAGCTTCACCTGGCCGCGTAGATAGGCGTCGTATTTGCTGTTGTAGGGGTAGAACTCGGCCGGGGTCTCCTGGAACACCTCGAGCGCCATCAGCGCCTTGGCGAAGGCGCGCTCGGTATTGGCGAACACCGTGTCGCCGAACGCCCTGCGGAATTCGGCCGCGTACGGCGCCTGTTTCAGCTTGGCGACCACCTCGGCCGGCGAGTGGTTGGCCATCTCGTTCGGCGCCAGCAGCGGGATGCGCGCCTGATCGTGCGCCGAGCTGGCGCGGCCGTCCCAGGTGCGCCCGCCGGTTGGGCCGGCGTCGACGCTGTCGTCGCCGTCGTTGTCGAAGAAGTGCTCGGAAAAGGGCGGAACATTCTGCTGGTAGCGCAGCGACGGAACCGCGCGGCCACCTTGAGCCAGGCCGTTCGGGCCGCCCAACTGGACGTCCAACTTGTTCGGCGGTCCGTAGGCATGTTCCGGGCTGTGGCAGCTGGCGCAGGCCAGCTGCCCCGAAGCGGACAAGGAGCGGTCGAAGAACAGCTGGCGCCCCAGCGCGGCCAGCTCGGCGACCGGAGGGCGTTTGTCGTCCGGTGCGTAGGCGGCGTTCTGGTAAGCGGGAGCCTTGACCGGGGCGGCGGCCTGCTGGCTGACGGCCTTGTCGCTGCAGGCCGTAGCCAGCAGCAGACTCAGCGCCAGCATGGCGTGAAGTGGCCGGAGCGAGTCAGCCGGAAGTAGGGGTTTCGACAGCATGGTCAGCCCTGCGCGCAATGAGAAGGCGGGCAGTCTAGCCGGACCGGATGACTGGCGAATTACAAAAGCATTGCCAGTTCCCGTTTAGCTGGCCGCATGTCATATAAGCCTCATCGCCGCGTAACATCCCATCAACATAATGCGCGCATTTCCCAACCACCGGGCTTTTCCGATGAAACGCGCTTTCTGTCTCTTGCCTCTCGCCGCCGCCATGGCGGCGGCACTGGGCGGCTGTTCCAGCAGTGATTCCGCCAACTCCGCCACGGGTCCAAGCACCAGCGGGGTGGTGACCGGCAGTTACTTCCGCCACGCCAAGGTCTGCCTCGACCAGAACAACAACGGTCGTTGCGATGCCAACGAGCCGAGCACCTACACCGACAGCAACGGAGCCTACACCCTGACCGGCCAGGGCGCGGTTGTGGTGGAGGTCGGCACCGACGCGACCCGCTACGATCCGGACAAGAAAACCGAAACTGCGATCACAGCACCGCTGGTGTTCCGTGCCCCGGCCGGCGCCGGTCAGGTCATCAGCGCGCTGTCGACTGAACTGGTTGCGCTGATGGACGCCAACGGGGGCGACCTTGCCGCCGCCAAGAACACCCTGGCGCAACGCCTAGGCGTGAGTGCCGACAAGCTGCTCGGCGACCACAATAAGGAAACCGATCCGAAGGCCAAGGCGGCGTTGCAGGCCGAGATCGACCAGGCGATCAGCCGCATCGCCGATGCGGTCGCCGAGGCCGGCAAGGACGGCGACATCGGCAAGGCGCTGGGCAGCCGGCTGGCGCTCGACCAGATCCAGAACGTGGTGGTGATCTACGCCGAAAACCGCGGCTTCGACAACCTGTTCGGCTTGTTCCCCGGTGCCAACGGCATCCCGGGAGTGAACCCGACGTCGACCGGCGGCTATGTGGCGCAGAAGGACTTCGACGACTCGACGTTGCCGGCGCTGCCGCCGACCTGGGGCGGGCTGACCGCGGCCGGTCAGAGCGTCACGTTGACCCAGGCGCAGACCACCGGCTTTGCCAACAAGCCGTTCCAGATCGACGACCCGAATGGCCTGAACGGCACCGGCGTGGTGGTGGGGCAGGGCGTCACCACCCGCGACCTGGTGCACCGCTTCTATAACAACCAGATGCAGATCAACGGCGGCAAGAACGACAAGTTCGCCGCCTACTCCGACGCCGGCGGCCTGGCGATGGGCTATTACGATGGCAGCAAGATGGCGATGTGGAAGATCGCCCAGCAATACACGCTGGCCGACAACTTCTTCATGGGCGCGTTCGGCGGCTCGTTCCTGAACCACCAGTACCTGATCTGCGCCTGTGCGCCGACCTACCCGAACGCCGACGCCAGCACTTCGCCGGCCAAGGGCCTGATCTCGGCGATTGACACCGACGCCAATGGCAACTTCGTGCGGCTGACCCCGGCGACCACCTCGCCGACGTCGGTACTGAACGGCAAGGCTGCCTATCTGCAGGACGGCGCGTTGACGCCGAAAGACGTGTCGGGGATGTCCTACGCGGTCAACACCATGCAGCCGCCCTACCAGCCGAGCGGCAACACCCCGGCCAGTAGTGATACCAGCGGTCAGTACGCCGACCCGAGCAAGGCGACCACGCTGCCGCCGCAGACCCAGACCACCATCGGCGATCTGCTGTCGGCCAAGGGCGTCAGCTGGGCCTGGTACGCGGGCGCCTGGAGCGCCTCGCTGACCAGCCGCAGCAATATCTACAACTTCACCCAGCCGAACTTCCAGGCCCACCACCAGCCGTTCAACTACTACGCCGGTTTCGACCCGGTCAGCCATGCTGCCGATCGCGCGGCACATCTGAAGGATTTCGACAGTCAGTTCCTGCAGGATGCCGCGGCCGGCAAACTGCCCGCGGTCGCCTTCTACAAGCCGCAGGGCAACCTCAACCAGCATCCGGGTTACGCCAACGTGTTCGACGGTGACGCGCACATCGCCGATGTGATCGCCAAACTGCAGGCCAGTCCGCAGTGGAAGAACATGCTGATCGTGGTGACCTACGATGAGAACGGCGGCTTCTGGGATCATGCGACGGTGCCGAAGGGCGACCAATGGGGCCCGGGTACCCGCATCCCGGCGATCATCATTTCGCCGTACGCGAAGAAGGGCTTCGTCGACAAGACTCAGTACGATACCGCGTCGATCCTGCGCTTTATCACCCGCCGCTATTCGTTGCCGGTGCTGCCGGGGCTGGTCTCGCGCGATGCAGCGCTGGTGGCCAACGGCTTGAAGCCGATGGGCGACCTGAGCGGCGCACTGGATTTTTCTCGGAAGAAGTAATGGACGTTCGGCCAACCCAGGGTTGGCCGAAAGGGGTCAGGACGGCTTAGGCCGTCCTTTTTTTATTGGGGAGAGGGTGCGCGGGTCGCGCGACAAAAGAAAAAGCGCAGCATAAAATGCTGCGCTTTTCAGTATGGTGCCCAGGAGAAGACTCGAACTTCCACAGTGTTGCCACCGCTAGGACCTGAACCTAGTGCGTCTACCAATTCCGCCACCTGGGCTAAAGCTTAAATTGTCGGTACTTCCAGCCGTTCTTGATCAAACGACCTTCAAAAACTTTGGTGCCCAGGAGAAGACTCGAACTTCCACAGTGTTGCCACCGCTAGGACCTGAACCTAGTGCGTCTACCAATTCCG